>NZ_CAWUDM010000046.1:0-50332 GCF_963920855.1 Nostoc sp. CCY0012
CCGGATTAAACTGAAGCGCCTTTATCCGTCAATTAATTTTTGACAGACTACTAGCCTATTTCTGTAAGTACACTAGGATGGAGAAAGTACACTCCAGTAGTTAGGGTAATTACGTTCAGGAAAGTGACTTATGAAGGAACCAGGCAAAGATTTTGAACCATTGCTCAGTAGAGAAGCACCGCCAGAAGTAGAACGCATGGGTTTAACTTGGCTAATTGCTGCGGCGATCGCAACTAGTTTGTTGTGGCAAGTACCAGGAGGCGATTATATTTTATACCCGTTTAGCATCCTGGCAACTTGGTTCCATGAAATGGGTCACGGCTTGATGGCTTTGCTATTAGGGGGACAGTTTCATCAATTACAGATTTTTAGTAATGGTTCTGGTGTAGCAACTTATAGCATCTCGCGGACTTTGTGGCCCATTGGCCCGGCTTTAGTCGCCGCCGCAGGCCCAATGGGGCCCCCTATTGCCGGTGCAGGATTAATTCTGGCTTCCCGGAGTTTTACTACAGCCTCCCTGAGTTTAAAAATACTAGGAGGTATTTTGTTGCTTTCCACATTATTTTGGGTGCGTTCTTGGTTCGGATTGTTCGCCATTCCTCTACTAGGTTTCATTATCTTGGGGATTTCTTTGAAAGCGCCCCATTGGATGCAGGGATTTGCTATTCAATTTCTCGGCGTTCAAGCTTGTATTAGTACATATCATCAACTGAATTATTTATTTAGCTATAGTGCTGGCCCCTTAGGACTTTCTGATACGGCACAAATGCAAAAATATTTACTGTTACCTTACTGGTTTTGGGGTTGGTTAATGGCGATCGCATCTCTGGTAATTTTAGTTCAAAGTCTCCGCATCGCTTACCGTACGAAGTGAGTAGCTAGGGAATGGGGAAAAAATGATCATATTTCTACCCCGTAGGAAGCTGCTAACGCTGATCACTGCCTATGTGTCACAGTAAACAAAGCACGGTAAACAGGTTCTCCTTTGTTTTGAGTACCTATTTCTCTTTCCGTCGCTACTGGTAAAGGGTTTTCGGCTAGCCATTCTCCTGTACCTAATTGCTGAAAGGCGGGATTTTCCGCAAAGCGATCGCGCATTTCTACAGCCACAAATTTTATATCTGATTGCAGAAATACTACCCCCCCAACTGCTAAGTAATTAGCTAGTTCTGCCACTAATTCCGGTTGTACGACACGGCGTTTAGCGTGACGGGTTTTGAACCAAGGATCAGGGAACTGAATGGACACCCGTTGTAAAGTTCCTGTAGGCAGAGAAGATAATAGCGATCGCAATGAATTATTCACATTGCAAAATAAATAGTGGAGATTTGTGACACCTAATTCACTTCGTACCTGATTCGCCTCCACTACCAACGGTTCTCGAATTTCCAAGCCCAGATAATTCCAGTCTGGTTCTATTTGCGCCATTTTTAATAAAAACCTGCCCTTAGCACAGCCAATATCCAGATGTAGTGGTTGATTTGGCTGAGTATAGACTTTTTCCCAGTCTAGAGGACTTGCTGGCGTTTGATACTTTTTGGCCAGGGGGTTAACGTGTTGGCGGACTCGGACAACTGCCAAAATTGATACTCCTTTCAATGTCAAATTTAAATGTTGTTAAATACAGCGTTTTGCAAATAAATGAAATACAGACTCACATATTGTAAATCTTGTAGGGTAGGCATCTTGCATGCCATTATGTACCTCATCGACACCAAATATGCTGTATATTTAAACGACTTACAGAATTTTAATTAATAATAGTGTTACTCCGTAATAATTAACATTTCACAAAATATATTTTGTCTTCTTATTATTTATAAGATAAAAATTTTTACGGCAATTTAATTTATTATATATTAGCTAATCATCCCAAGTCTATGTCAATCTGTACTCTATTCAGTTATCCGCTAAAACTAATATTGGCTAAACATACCCATGATTAGCAGCCTCATGCAACTTATCTTAATCAAGAAACACAATTAGCTTAATTGTATAAAATTATTACATATCATATTGCTCTTTAATCTTTGCCAAAACTTAGTATACCTTGATTTCTTCTTACCTGTTACCCTTCCCCGTTCCCCGTTCCCTATCTCTAGTTTTTCAAAGCAAGCGTTATACTTTGTAAAAAAGAGTTTTTTCCGCACTGTTTTTAAAATTAACCTCAAAATCAATGTCTTTAAGTTTTCGCTTTGCCGTAGTTAGTGACTTACATCTGGCGCTTCCTCATACTATTTGGGATCATCCTAGCCGATTTCATTTGGTGGAGGTTAGTATCCCAGCTTTTGAAAGTGCAATAGAACATTTAACACAACTGGATTTGGATTTCCTCTTGCTTCCAGGCGACCTAACTCAGCACAGCGAACCAGAAAATCATCTCTGGTTACAAAAACGATTAGCCACGCTGCCTTTTCCCACTTATGTTGTTCCAGGTAATCATGATGTTCCCGTACTCCAGGCGAATCAACAATCGATTGCTTTTGCCGATTTCCCGCACTATTACCGCCAATTTGGCTATACTGATCCCCAGCAACTTTACTATACACAGCAATTGTTGCCTGGAGTCCGATTAATTGGTCTAAATTCTAACTTTTTTAATGAACAGGGTGAACAGATTGGGCGTTTAGATCCTCAACAACTTAGCTGGTTAGAAGAGGTACTTGCAGCATTTACAGATGAATTAATACTAGTAATGGTGCATCACAATGTCGTTGAGCATATACCCCATCAATCGCGCCATCCCTTAGGCAAGCGCTACATGCTGGAAAATTCGCCTCAACTGTTACAAATCTTACAACGCTATCAAGTCCAGCTAGTGTTTACGGGACATTTGCATATTCAAGATATCGCTTGTTCACAAGGAGTATATGACATTACCACTGGTTCTTTAGTGAGTTATCCTCACCCGTATCGTGTTTTCGAGTTTCGTCAAGATAAACAGGGTAGAGAATGGTTACAAGTTTTATCTCATCGCATAGAAACAGCACCTAATTTTCCGAACCTGCAACATTTATCAAAGCAGTGGATGGGCGATCGCTCTTTTCCATTTTTGCTGAAACTATTAACTCAGTACCCCTTAAACTTACCTCTAGCCCAGGCAGAAGAACTAGCACCTTTTATGCGTGACTTTTGGGCAGATATCGCTGATGGCGACGCCATATTAGACTATCCTCATTTTCCCCCAAAGGTGCGGCGCTATTTTCAAACATACGGTGCGATCGCAGATGGTAGTCCTCACTTGATTGATAACAACACCACCCTTCTATTAGGGCAACCACAGGAGATTAGGCAGCCAGTAGGTACGATGAGTACGATGAGTAACCTTCTTTCACTTGTTGATTAACTCTCATCTCCTCTGCGGGGAAGTCAAAAATCAAAAAACTTGATTCACTACTCCATTCCCCTCATCTAGTCCCCATCGTTCATTGCTCGGCAAATCCCAAAAACAGATGTATAACCGTGTACAAATGTAGTACCAGCCACAGGGCCAATTTCACCACTACAGAAAAAACCACCTACGGGGATATGTGGGATGTAGCGGTTAAATAATTCTGAATCAAAATTGGGTTTGCCATAAAGCCCTTGGCCACGTCCCACACAAGAAAACATTAAAGCAGCAGCGGCAGCAGGTTCGGCAAGTTGTTGAGTTTTATACCGTTCTAAAAGAAATTCTAAATCTTCGGCCGAAGCTTCGGCATCGCGGAGGTGGAATTGGAGGCGTTGACCAGGACGGACAATATCTCCCACTGCGATCGCCCCAGCAGATGGATCTACCCCTAGAATGCTCCGAATTAGAAAGTCTCCTTGCTGCAAAGACAACTTAAATTGATCCATTGCCATGCCCACAAACAAAGAGTGCTGTGCTAGCATTCTTTCTTGTTCACTGAGACTAGCAATCAAATCTCGCAATACTACCAGTGGCACTTTTTCATCTAGTTCGAGGATGATATTGCGTTCAGCTTTTGTCACTTGCATTGGCTCACCGATGGGTCGGCATCCTTGGGCCACAATGGTTTCTAAAACAATATTGCCGCTTAACGCCAAGCCTACCGTTCCCTCACGATACAAGCATTGATGCAGCCCAGCGGAGTCATCGTTACAAAACAGTGACATCCGACCACCTAAACCCCCCGAACTAGCCTGTCCCCCAACAACAACCGATCCTGGGTAAGCAAAATCCAGCCCTTGCAATAAATCATTGATTCTCGAAGAAAAGGCACTAGACAGCAAAATAAACTGGGGTGCTGGAGATGGTTGCACACCAATCAAATCAATCCAAGCATCTGGTGAACTATCCAAATCAGGTAATTCTTCAGCCAGAACATGAAAAACTTGTATATTCACCCCTGGCAAATGTGCTAAAGTCAAGCTAATAGCTGCTTCTGCTTCTAATTCTTGAGTTTCTCCGGTAGCTGTAGTACCAATTACACCACCACCACTACAACCAATCATCACAGGTACTGAAAGTTTTTCAGCCAGTAGAGGTAAAAGCCGGGAATACTCACTGGCAAATGCAGACGAAATAAATACCAGCCCTAAATCCGCAGGTACTTTTAATATCGAGACAGCTTGTTCTACCACATCTGTAATAGCTGCTTCCAAAGAAGGACGGGTTGATAGGGCATTTGCCCACTGCATTTGGTCTGCCATGAATTTTGGGCTTTTTCCTCTTGTTAGTCCAGTGGTGAGAATTTTCGATCCTGGGCAGAATTGCATCCTACAAGAGTTGACGCCAGCCAACTTGATCTCTCCTCAGTGCCTTGTTCATACCAGGAAGCGAGTATTTCTGACCTTTAATAGCTGGTCAGCTACTTCTGCTCAACTACACTAATACAGCACAGCGGAAAGAGAAATTCCCATTGAAAACAGCGCTATAGCCATAGCATAAACATCTCTGAACTTCCGCAAAGCAGCACTAGGGTTGTCATTCCCTACCAGATGTACTCAATGTATTGTATGATTGTACTTTCGTGGTACTGACTCTATAAAAACTTAAGAAATAGATATAGATATACTAAGTAAGCCACTAAAATGTTGTATTAATTATGAATCATCATGCTAATACACTAAGGTAACACTTAAGTGGTTAAAATAGTTGAAGATAGAACAAAAAGTTGCCATTCTTAAACTTTTTCTATACTGGTACTAAAACAACACAACGAGACTAAACTATGAGCGATACCCAAGGAAAAATCCAAGAGACAATTGCAGCAGAAGTAGAACAAGCTCGTACAGTTTGTGACACTTCTGGTAGCAGCTCTGCTGAATGTGCGGCGGCTTGGGATGCAGTTGAAGAGCTGCAAGCTGAAGCTTCCCACCAACGCAACAAAAAGCCAAAAAATTCTCTAGAACAGTACTGTGATGATAACCCAGAAGCAGCAGAGTGCAGAGTTTACGAAGATTAGCAAATAAGTTGGTGAATTGTTTTTCACCTGATTGGCAAGCAACTAAAATCCACTAAGTAACTAAAATATCTGGCATTTTTGATTTATTCCTGGATCAAATCTCAATCCATCTCCTGGCAATATCTTTTCTCTCTACTGATGGGAGTAAGTTGATAATTCTAGGTTTGGGTGGTTTTAGGAGGTAAAAATTGAGGATCGTGATGACCCGCAAATATGACCCCTAAGAATGAAAATATTGAGCTTTGTCTGGGCATACTAGCTCATAACTGCGGAGTGAGTTCCATAACTCTCCCGCAGGTAGCTGGCTGATAAAAGATATTTACAGTTGAGGATTTGCACGTTGCTTGTTTTTTTTGCAACTAGAAATTAGGCTAAGTCATAAGATAGAGTTATCAAAAACTTGATCAACAGACGAAAAGTTGATATTTCATCCTCAATTCCAGACAAATGCTTCTGTAAAATAGCTGCTCTAGATACAAATTTGTTATAGCCTGAGAACAAAACTATGCAAGAACTTTGGTTTCGCCCGTTCGTCTGGGTGGACTACCGACTGGCGGTATTATTTATGGTGATTATTCCCTTAATTCTTTTAATTTGGGTGTTTGTCCAAAAAGTAGAAGGGATGCAACGCTTGTTATCTATTTATTGGCGAGTATCCAGTCTGTTGGCAATCACAGTTTACTTGATGATTGCTCAGTACCCAGTTAGTTTTATTACTGGATTGATCGGGCAGATATTGATACCGATTTCCCTGTGGTTTTGGGTGGATCTCAATGATGAAATTGACTATCAACCAAGTAGTCCTTTGAAACTAATCTTTACCTCTTGGCGTTGGGGCGTAACGGTTTATTCCATTTTAGGTGCAATTGCCTTTGTTCCTTTTGTGGGGTGTGCTTTCTCAGAAACCGCCATTCAAACTCCCTATTGCCAAGTTTGGTTTGAAGCCCCTTTAATGTTTAAAGAGTATTTCCACTACAACAGTACACCAGCTTTTCTAGGCTTTTTGGGCATAGTTGGTTTGGTAATTTATGTGGTTTACTTAACCTACTTTGTCCTCGTCAAGCTGGGCAAACAGGGACGTTCAGCCATACAACAGTAACTCATCTTTTGTGGTAAATTTCCTGTTTAATGAACAATTCTATTGGCAAGCGGTTGGAACAATACACCGTTAAACGCCCCCAAGAAGTCTTACTGGTAACAGTAGAAATAGCCGATGAACAAGATAAAGTGGCTGTGTTTAAAGGCTTTTCTAGTTCTTTAATGCGTCCAACAGCATTTGATGCGGATGTACCAGTCATTCCAGAGGGCGCAATAATTCTTAGTATTGACCGCATCAGAAGTCCTTACAATCCTGAAGCCCCCCGTTATATTCAACGAGCAATTTCTTGGGAAGCTATGCAAGATTTGCTGTTAGAAGTTGGTGTTTAGTTAGAGGCTAGTACCGCTGTGCGGAAGTCAAAAGTCAAAAGTCAAAAAGCTTGTCAAACAGGCTGTTTGACGATTTCAAATGGTATGCCTATTTACGCCTTGCGGTACTAGGTCCCCGAGTTCCCCACTCCCCATCTCCCCATCTCCCCATCTCCCCACTCCCCACTCCCTTCCAAAATGTCCCGTTCTGGATACACTCTCCCTGTTTTTGCCTGTGCTTCTGCTGTGGCTGCATTACACTGGTTACGCCATCGTCAACCCCTAACTGTTGTGTCGGTAGACTTGATGGAACCTGCTGAAATTGCAGAAATACCGATTGAACAGGTGGCTGGATTCTCTGAAAATCAGGCTTTGGCAATTACCCGCAGTGAACCAGGTGATAATCTCGATTTAACTAGAAATACCCCCATTTGGGCGCTGGTGGAATGGCAAGAAGGCGACGGGGAGACTGTAACTATTCAAGGTGGGGAAGGTATCGGTAAACAAGTAAATGCTAATGATAAGCCGGCGATTTATGCTTATGCTCACAGGCTGCTAACAGAGAATCTGACACGAATGCTAGCAACCGGTGAAAAAATCACGGTGAAAATCATTTTACCAGAAGGGCGATCGCTTGCTGTTCGCACCTCTAATTCGGCGTTTGGTGTGGTGGAAGGTCTTTCTCTGTTGGGAACAACTGGTATTTCTCAACCTTTGAGTACACCAGAACAATTGGCTACTTTTCGGAGTGAATTGCAACACAAAGCTAGTCAATTTGAAAGCTTGGTATTTTGTATTGGCGAGAATGGCTTAGATTTAGCGCGTAAACTCGGTATTAATCCCGAACAACTGGTAAAAACGGCTAACTGGTTGGGGCCATTATTAGTAGAAGCCGATGTATTAGGTGTTAAAGAAATCTTATTGTTTGGCTATCACGGCAAATTGATGAAATTGGCTGCGGGAATTTTTCATACTCATCACCATTTGGCTGATGGACGTAGGGAGGTTTTAACGACGCATTGTGCCTTAGCTGGTTTACAGTCACCGCATATCCAAGCAGTATTTCACAGCGCGACAGCCGAAGCAGCATTGACATACCTAAGAGCCTTAGATGCAGCCACAGGTAGTGATTGGGTGAATCAAGTTTATCAGGCGATCGCGCAAACTATCGATACTCGTTCCCAAGAATATATGCAAAGCCATAGTACAAGAGGTGCCGCAGCCACAGTATGTGGCTCAATTCTCTTTGACCGCCATCGTCAAATTCTTGTAAAGAGCAAAACTGCTTGTATCTTAATCGAAAAATTGTGTTAATTTATTATGAATAATCATAAATAATCCAAATCAATATCTTTTTAAGTAAGCACTCTCAGATAAGTTATTTTTTTAAGACCATGCCATAACCATTGGCTAGCAAACGCTTTCTACCTGGCGTTTGTTCGGGGATCTCTTAACCATTTACCAGCCAAACCAGGCGATAAGTGGTGTTTAACTAGACCACAGTGCGACCATCTACCTTACATTCACAACTCCCCTCATCATGAATACAGCGGTGACTCTACAAACCGAACAAGCACCTCAAATGGAAAATTTGGGGCGGCTGGATCGTCAAATGATTGTGATTCTCGACTTCGGGTCACAATATTCAGAATTGATTGCTCGTCGCATCCGCGAGACTCAAGTATACTCTGAAGTTCTCTCTTATCGCACTACATCTGAACAATTACGCAAATTAAATCCTAAAGGGATCATTCTCTCTGGTGGGCCAAGTTCAGTTTATGATGATCACGCTCCCCATTGTGACCCAGAAATCTGGAATTTAGGCATTCCCATTTTGGGTGTGTGCTATGGAATGCAGTTGATGGTCAATCAGCTCGATGGGCAAGTAGAAAAAGCCGCACGGGGTGAATATGGCAAAGCATCATTATATATAGATGACCCCACAGACTTGCTAACTAATGTCGAAGATGGCAGCACCATGTGGATGAGTCACGGTGATTCAGTCACCAAAATGCCCCCAGGGTTTGAAGTGTTAGCCCATACAGAGAATACTCCCTGTGCTGCCATTGCTGACCACGAAAGGAAACTTTACGGTGTACAGTTCCATCCCGAAGTAGTTCATTCTATTGGTGGTCTGCCATTAATTCGCAACTTTGTTTATCATATCTGCGATTGCGAACCCACCTGGACAACAGCGGCTTTTGTAGAAGAAGCAATTCGGGAAATTCGGTCTAGAGTCGGTGAAAAGCGGGTACTTTTGGCTTTATCTGGGGGAGTAGATTCTTCCACCTTAGCCTTTTTGCTGCATAAAGCTATTGGGGATCAATTGACTTGTGTGTTTATTGATCAAGGCTTCATGCGTAAATTAGAGCCGGAACGGTTATTGAAGCTATTTAAAGAACAGTTTCACATTCCCGTCGAATATGTCAATGCCCGCGATCGCTTCTTAGCAATGATTGACGGGATTACAGATCCCGAAGAAAAACGCCGCCGCATTGGGCATGAATTTATTCGGGTATTTGAAGAGACATCCAAACGCCTGGGTCATTTTGATTATCTAGCACAAGGTACTTTGTATCCAGATGTCATCGAATCTGCTGATACCAACGTAGATCCTCAAACTGGCGAACGAGTAGCAGTCAAAATTAAGAGTCATCACAACGTTGGTGGGTTACCCAAAGACCTGAGGTTTAAACTAGTCGAACCTCTGCGGAAACTATTTAAAGATGAAGTCCGCAAAGTTGGGCGTTCCATTGGTTTACCAGAAGAAATTGTCCAACGCCAACCATTCCCCGGCCCTGGTTTGGCAATTCGGATCTTAGGCGAAGTCACCGCCGAACGGTTAAACATTTTGCGTGATGCTGATTTGATTGTTCGCCAAGAAATTAACAAACGTGGTTTGTACCATGAAGTTTGGCAAGCATTTGCTGTATTACTACCAATTCGTAGTGTTGGTGTCATGGGTGACCAACGTACCTATGCTTACCCCATTGTCTTGCGGATTGTCACCAGTGAAGATGGCATGACTGCTGATTGGGCGCGCATCCCTTACGATATATTGGAAGAAATTTCTAACCGCATTGTTAATGAAGTCAAAGGTGTTAACCGTGTGGTTTACGATATTACCTCCAAGCCACCTGGAACCATCGAGTGGGAATAATTTTTGGCTAAGTTAGCCTAGCGATACATATGGACACAGATGAACACTAATCATTTCTCTGTGTCCATTTTTGGTTTTATTTATGGGATTTTGGCTGACGCCAAACAATAATTTGCTAGAAGTGATTAAATTAGCGTCAGTTCGATGGATTTTAAAAACCCCGTTTCCATTCCTCTCCCCTGCAAAAATACTGTTGGCATCCTTACTCAGCTTACCTGGGTGGTTGAAATACTTACAAGCGCCGGAGATAGCCTTGGTTTGTATAGCCGCACCCTTTGAAGGTGTGTGATTTTGGCGATGGTATTGAAAAAAACATCATTAATTTACTGCCTAAAAGATCCGGTTTTATTCGGTTGGCGATGATAAATAAAAATAGGGTGGTATGTAATTTTTACGGTGTTGGTGAACTGAAAAAGTTTAGCCTATTGGTTTTCAATGCATTTGGTGAAGGTAAAATCACTCTCAAAAATGAGATTAATTATTACTTATTGCTGTATTTGGCAGCATCATATCAGTAAAAACAAAGTTGTAAAATTTGATATAAAACAATTAGAATTTTTCTGCAATCATCCCATAATACGGAGATAAATGTATGTAATTTTTAAAATATAAATTTTTAAAGCTCTGGATATAATTCAACAAAATTATAAAAGACTTATTAGTATCGGGTGTCAAAGCCTTACTTAAAAAATAAATTTATCTTGCCATTTTGGCAGGCTTTTAGTTAACAAATGAGATTTAATATATTAGAGCGATCACGATTGATATTCACACCCTTGTTGCTGTCTACCGAAACTGCTAAAGCTAAATCAATCTTAAACTTCAGGTGATTTTCTCAGCAATTTTACGAAGTAGGACATAATACATGTTATTACCACTGTCTTCTCATAACGTTATCCAGTATCTGCAAGAGGTGGGTGTGTGTAGCTCAACCGATGGAGCTTCTAACGAATGTGAGTTACTAGAAAGTAGCCAGAATAATATTAATTTACTAGTGAAGTTGGCAGATAATCGCCAACTGCTGGTTAAACAAAAACTGAATATTGACAATGATGGCACTCCCCATGAATTTTTTAATGAGTGGCTATTTCAACAATTGCGGCAACAGTTTCCAGTATTAGGTAACATTTCGGCGATGGCACCATTAATACTACATTTTGATGAGGAAAATTCCATCCTTGTTCGTAACTACTTAAGTGAATATTTGGATTTAAGTAGAGTTTATCGCCACAACGATGAATTTCCGGCGGAGATTGCCACTGTTATTGGCAGCACATTGGCGGGGCTACATCGTGCCACTTTCCAACACCGAGAATATCGTAATTTTATGGCGACTGCGCCCCAAGGACAGTTTCGCTATAGCTTTTACAATCCAGCCCAAGGGGTAGACTCAATTAGCCCAGAGATTTTTGGTACAGTTCCCACAGAAGCGCTGAAATTCTACGTTCTATATCAACGTTATGAGAGTTTGGAATCTGCGATCGCAGATTTGGCTTATGAATGGCAACCTTGCTGCTTGACTCACAACGACTTGAAATTAGATAACATCTTAATTCATTCTCGTTGGCAGCAATTAGATAATTGCTTGGTGCGGCTAATTGATTGGGAAGCTTGTGCTTGGGGAGATCCAGCGTTTGATTTGGGAACTCTCCTAGCCAGTTATTTAGAAATTTGGCTTTCAAGTCTGGTAGTAGATCCTTCCATTGAGTTAGAAGAATCGCTGCATCTGGCAATGACACCGTTAGAGGTGCTGCAACCTTCCTTACTGGCTTTGATTCGGGCTTATTTGAATGCCTTCCCCATGATTTTGGAGTACCGCAGTGATTTTTTAGTGCGAGTGATTCAGTTTACAGGGTTGGCATTAATTCATCAAATTCAAGCAACAATTAATCACCGTAAATTCTTTGGCAATGGGGAAATATGTAAGCTACAGGTTGCGAAAAATCTCTTGACTATACCCGAACAATCTGTACTGAGTATCTTCGGTGTTTCTGAGTCAGAAATTCTCAACCCTTTGGTAAAAGACCATAAACTGCCGCAGCCGGAAAAAGAACCGCAATTAATTCGTCTTTATTACGAAAAAACTCGTTTGCGGGGTTGTTGATTATCAGAAGTTGGTCATAGGTTTTTAAATTTTAATTACACTGTTGAATCGATTAATGCTAGATTATTCTACCAATCCACTGCTAACCTCTTTGCTCGATATTGCTAGTAATATTCAAATCGAGGCCAACTTTTGTATTTACCATCCCAATTATCAACCTTTTGCTTTGCCCACTAAAGTAGCAGACAGATTTCGGCACAATTCGGTGGCTTTACAGCATAAATATCTCACCTTGCTATTGCGGAATTTCCTCTACGGTATCTATTACAATGGTTCCCTACAAAGCATTTTGGCAGTCAATACCGAGAAGGTGAATTGTTCTTCACCCCAAAATTTAGAAAATAATTCTATTTTGGATGTGGATTGGGAATTTTACGAACAACTACAAGCTAGCAATCACGGTAAAGGTTATTTTGACCCTAGTTGGCAGATATTGCGTCTGGAACCAGATGGTAGTATGGCAGTGACTAAAGGCGGCTTGACATTATATATTGAGCCAAATTGTCATCTCCAGCCCAGCCAAAAATCTGCCAAAGCTGGTGATTTCGTGGCGATTTGGATGCCTAAAAATCGTCTGCAAAATAGCTGTTACTTAGCAGTGAGTAATATTGGACAAGAAAAGCAGGGTAACCCCGACGCGGATTTAGGTACAGGAAGAATCTATTTTAATTTCACCTCATCTGGTGCGATCGCCTGTATGGATGGACTAACGCAGCAATTAAATGCAGCTAATATTCCTTTTACTTTTCAAGTTCTCTACAATCCTGTGGCCTATGGACGCTATGACTCAGGGTTATTATACTTTGAACCCCAAAACTATCCAGCAATTCACAAAATTCTTCAGGCTGTTTATACAGAGAATCAGTCTTATTTTCAAGCCGAAATCCCTTTGTTCACCAAGTTTTTAGCCCCAGGATTAGGTTTAGCTGAAGAACCCACCCAAAAATTCGCCGCCCAGGAAAGTTTTGGGATGAACCGTTGCCAAATTCTCGCCAATGCTTTGTTGGAGGCTTGGCAAAAAGGTAAGAATGCAATGGAGGAGCGTATGAGAACTATTGATCAACATTTTGCCCACCATTTCATTGATTTGCAGCGTCCCTATCTCAACCCTAGTTCGGAAGATATCTATCAACCTTTGAAGTAAAATTTGGTTGGTAAAGTGGGCTGAGTGTCTGCTATTTGTGGTTAAAATGTAACAACATGTCTTTTATTTATCACCGTACTGTTTACTTCCAAGATACAGATGCTGCGGGAGTAGTTTATTTTGCTAATGTTTTGAGTATTTGTCATGAAGCTTATGAAGCGTCTCTAGCCGCCTCGGACATTAATCTCAAAGATTTTTTTACTAATCCATCTGTAGCTTTTCCTATTGTTCACGCTAACGTGGATTTTTTGCGTCCTGTTTTCTGTGGGGACAAGTTAGAAATTAATTTAATTCCTCAAGAAATAAGTGTTAATAAATTTGAAATTAATTACGAAATCATGGTAGCTGAAGTAGTAGTTGCTAAGGCAATTACTCGTCATGTTTGTATTGATGTAAATAGTAGAAATAAGCAAGATTTATCTAGTGAAATTATGCAGTGGTTGGAAACTAACCGCAGAGACGCAGAGGGCGCGGAGAGGAGAAGATCAAGAGAGGTTTTGTAAAAATTTTAGGGCTATTTGTTGTAGTTGTTGGCGGTTGATTTTACCTTGGGCGTTACGTGGTAAGGTGGGTAGCGGAATCCAGTATTTAGGAATTTTGAATTTGCTGAGTTGATGAGTGAGGTGAGTTTGAATTTTGCAGCTGGAAATATTTGAGTTTTTGGGAATATAAATTGCTGTTACTGCTTGTCCCCAGTGTTTATCTGGTAAGCCAATGATACACACATCGTTAACCATTTGAGTGGCGCGGATTGCTGATTCAATTTCGGCTGGGTAAATATTTTCTCCGCCTGTAATAATTTTATCGCTGCTACGTCCAATAATATTCAAATAACCTTGGGTGTCTAAAAAACCTAAATCATCAATTTGTAAATAATTTTGATTTTCCCAGGTGTGGGGATAGTAACCTAAGGCTAATGATTGAGCCTGAATGGTAATATTTCCTATTTGATTGGGCTGTAAAACTTCACCATTTTGATTGCGAATTGTTACCTGGGCATGGGGGAGAATTTGACCACTACTTGTGATACCACTGAGAAAATCATCAGGTTTGAGGGTAGCAATTTGTGAGGCTGTTTCTGTCATCCCATAAGTTGGTGCTAACCGGATGCGGTGAAATTTCGCTTTTTCTAATAATTCTGGCCAAGCTGGCCCACCTCCTAAAAGTACGGTGTTAAATTGGGCTAACCATGCAGTTAATTGGGGATTTTGCAGGAATATTTGTAGTTGGGTGGGAACTAAAGATATAAAAAAATCTACCGGATTAATAGGAAAGATTTGACCAGATATTAATTCTTTGAAGGGTGCGATCGCTAGTTTACCGCCTGTGGTCAATGAACGCATAAATTGCATCAAACCGCTGACATGATATAGAGGTAACACACAACAAGAATTTACTTGCTGGATTTGAAAATATTCGGTAAATCCTTGAACAGATGCCGTGAGAGTTTCCCATGTGTGGATAGCAAACTTAATTTGTCCTGATGATCCTCCAGTGGGAATCATGATCAGGGCGTGGGAAGAAGGGAGTCGGGAGTTGGGAGTCGGGAGTGGGAGGGATGGGGAATTTTCAACTTTTCCCCAAATAATGTCTGGTTGAACTAAATCTATAACTTGTTGCCATTCTTGTTTTCCCCAGTTGGGGTTACAGAGAAAAACATGACAATTAGCTGCACAAGCGGCGATAAAACTTGCTATAAATTGTACTGGTTCAGGTTGAGATAAAATAATCTTGGGGGTTTTCCCAGTAGCTAATATCTGCTTGAGTTCTAAATATTTTTCTGTGGCTATGTGCGGCAATTCATGATTGTTGTCACCAATTAAAAAATCATGTTTATTTAGATTTTGTAGATAAACTATAGGTCTTTCCATAAACATTGCAGCCAGGTTTCTTCTTCGTTTGCAAATAAATGATTAACGCCAAAACCCACAGCCCTATTTTTTAGAGATAGTTCTGCTGCTAGTTGCAGTGCGGCTTGTCTGCCAATTGCCGTTTCCAATACCGATGAAAATATAGCATCAATTTTATGCTGTTGACAAAACTGCCGCAGACGAGACGGTGAACCCGCTATCCCTGGTTTGATGACAAAAATACCTCGCCAGCCTTGTTGCCAGCAATCCTGTAAGTTCTGGAGTGTAGCTACAGATTCATCTAAGGCGATCGCAGTCTGAAAACACTGACTCAATTCCCACATCTGGTGAAGTTGTTCAACAGGCAATGGTTGTTCCATAAATTCAATCTTTGCGTGGAAATTATCACAAGTTCCTAGCCATTGTTTAGCCTCCGCATAGCTAAGTCCACCATTGGCATCTAATCGCAATTTGCTAGTAGCCGGTAAGCTGTGAATCAGGATGTCAAAAATTGCCAATTCGCTGGCGATCGCATCCACGCCAATCTTCCATTTAAAGGTGCCATATCCCTGCTGCCATAACCTTTCCCATTGATGTAATGCTGCTTCTCCAGTGGGTAATAAACCAGAATTGGGGAGTTGGGAGTCGGGAGTGGGGAGTGGGGGGGAGGATGCTGATTCAAAACCAAATTGACAGGCGGGTAAATTATCTGGGATGGAGAAAATGATTTCTTGTGTAATTTCTCTTGGTAATTGGCGGCAAAAATCTAAAGCTTGTTCTAGGGTTTCTGAACCAAACCAGCTGATAGGGGCAATTTCTCCCCAACTGTAGTTACCCGTCGCATCACTAAGACGAATAATTATCCCCTCGCGGGTATGCCACATCCCGTGACTGGTAGCCAGTGGTTGTAAAAATTGCCGCCGATAAGGACGAAAATCAAACAGATACCCCATCAACGTCCTGTCAGCATGAATCCTACACCCAACAGAAAGCAACACCAGAAGTGCATATTAACAGCAATAAATTTACAATTACTGACTTTTTCTGGCAGGTGATGATTTTGTTGGACGTGGAGGCATAACTGGAAAGCATAAGGTAAACTCAGCCAACTCAGCAAAGTCCAAATTGGGAATATTCCCCACACCACAAATAGTAAAGTCAGGGGATAAATACTACCTGTAAACCAATATAAGAGTTGAGCGGACTTGGCTGTACCCAGACGCACCACAGGCGATCGCTTGCCTGCTGCTATGTCATCTTTAACTTGGTGAAAGTGTGAACAAAACAAAACTAAGCTGGTGGTAATGCCCACAATTACTGAGGCGGCTAAACTGGTCATTGACCAAGTTTGAGTTTGACTATAATATGCTGCTGCCACTGCCAAAGGCCCAAAGGCAAAAAAACAAATAATCTCGCCCAAACCCTGGTATCCTAAGCGAAAAGGAGGCCCTTGGTAGGTGTAACCCAAAGCACAGCACAGCAAAATTATGCCGATGACAGTCGGGTCTTTTTGCCAAACAGCAATCATTAGTATCCCTAACAAACCGGAAACCAAACACAAGTTTCCTAACCAAAATATTAAGAGCTTATTGCCAGTTAAATTCACTAAGGAATGGCGTTTATTTGCATCAATTCCTGTTTCGGAATCAAAAACATCATTACTGATATTTTCCCAAGCCAGAATTAAAATTGCCGCCCCAAAAAAAGTAGAAAATACTCCTACATTAAAAATTTTGGTTTCCGCAAACGCTATTGCTGTTCCTACCCAAATAGGCATTATTGCCACGCTGTACATCGGCGGTTTAATTGCCGCCATCCATAATTTAATCTGAGGACGTGAAACCTGCTTTGTAGTCATCAGTCTTAATTAATTAGATTACCAAAACCTTACTCATAGATGGAAAGTTACAGATCATAGATAACCAGTGCTTTTGTGCGGGCTGGTGAACCTCCCATCAGTAACCGGGATATAACCCAAAACTAAGTATGTCTGATCAGCGTCTGGGAACACCATAAACAAAGCAAACCATACTCTGGTGAAGTGGTAACTGAATATGTTACCTGTAGAAATACGACCACGTTTAAATACACCTTAGGAAGTTAACTTAAAAAAAGTTTACTATTGCTAGATCCATGACAGTTTCACCATGTCGCAGCAACTTCTTTGTCAAATACAAAGATTTATACCAATTTCTCTTAACCGTTCAGGAAAATTGCCTCAAAAATAATTGTCGGCAAATTGTGAGTATTTCGCTGGATATTGACTGGGTAGATCCCCTAGTTGTATTAGATAAACTTACGCAAGCAAATGAAATAAATTTTTACTTTGAGAACCAGGGCAAAGGGGAAGCGATCGCGGCCATTGATACTGTAGCAAAATTAGAAATTGATGGAAAAGAGCGCTTTACTCAGGCTGAATATTTTATCAAATCTTGTCTAAAAAATATAATTAATTTTGGTAGCACTAATCAATCTTTTGCTAAACCTCACTTTTTTTGTTATTTCAGCTTTTTTGATCAAAATACTCAAGCTGATTACCCATTTCCCTGTGCCACCATTTTTTTACCTAGTTGGCAAATCACTGTCAAAAATCAGCGCTGCGTATTAATCAAAAATATCTTGATCAACGCCAGTGTGAATATAGAAAAAATATTGCAAAATTTGCATAGCAAAATTGAACTAATTCAATCTTTAGAATATTACTCAACTAATCTGGATTCTTTGCAGTCAAAATTTAATAAAAAATCTGTAACTAATGCTACAGATTTTAAACGTTCTGTTGTATCAATTTTAGAAAAAATTCAGTCTAGTCATTTAAATAAAATTGTCCTAGCAAATGCCTTAGATGTAAATTCATCTAGTCAATTTAATTTATTTAAATCATTAGATAATCTCCGCAAAATGCATCCTAATTGTTATATTTTTTCTACTAGCAATGGTAAAGGACAAAATTTTATTGGAGCTAGTCCAGAAAGATTAATTAGTATTAATAACCAAAAGTTAATCACAGATGCGTTAGCTGGTTCCGCACCCAGAGGTAAAACACCAGTTGAAGATGCTGCTAATGCTAATCGCTTATTAAATAGTGTCAAAGAAAGACACGAACATGCATTAGTAATTGATTTCATTACACAACGCCTATCCCAGCTAGGTTTGTTACCCCAGGTATTAGCACCGCGCCTGAGACAATTATCGAACATCCAGCATTTATGGACACCAATCAGCGCCATAGTTCCGGTGAATGTACACCCATTAAAGATTGTTTCCCAATTGCATCCCACACCAGCCGTTGCTGGCGCAGCTAGAGATTTTGCCTGTGCAGAAATTCGTCGTTATGAAAGCTTCGAGAGGGGTTTATATGCTGCGCCTCTAGGTTGGATAGATGCTAGCGGTAACTGTGAGTTTATAGTTGGCATTCGTTCGGCATTAATAGATGGCGATCGCGCTAGACTATATGCTGGTGCAGGTATAGTTGCCGGTTCTAATCCTGATAAAGAATTTGCCGAAGTGCAACTTAAACTCCAGGCATTACTTAAAGCATTAGATAATTCGCACAACCCGTAAAACAATACTACAAAAATGTTTACTTTCTGTGCCTAATGCGTGAGATTTTTAGTCTCACGCACCCTTCTATTGAGAACTAGTAAATTTGGGGATTCTAGTTACCAAAATCTAAAGGAACATGCTTGATATGATTGGCAATTTGCCCTTTGAGTGCATTTGTAATCATATCTTGCACACTATGATAAATATCCATATCAAGTGTTAGCTTAATCGCTGTGCTGTACACATCGAACTTTTCATGATGATAAGAAACAAACAAAGAACGCCAATCACGCATATATATGTCGAATGAGTAGTGAACTATTGTTGATGTTGGCATGCCATTCACATCTTCTAATGGCCCTATTGCAAACCGACTTTCTGAATCAGTAAACTTGGCATTAGACCACCAAAAGTTCAAGAAATTAGAAACTTTGTCATCATTCGCACTCGGAATGATTGACATCAAATCCTTAAATTCAGCAAAGGCTTCTGCTCCCAGATAAAGACCAACAATATCTGTGAGGATTTCTGATATCTTCACTTCGCCAGAATAGGTATTTCTGTTAACTTTGTCATCAGCTACATTCTCAACAATAAATCCGAGTTCTGTAAGTTGAGTAACAAACTCTTTGTAGTATGTTTCTGTCTTGTAGAAATTAGGATCATCTATATTCACTCCCCTTTGTTTGAGTACACCTTTAGTAGCAGCTTGAGCAAATAAAGTTGTATTGGAATGTGCCAATACTAAGTCGGTGGGAATACTGCTTTTGTTGTATGAAAGACTTGAGTCAATAGCAGTTAAATTCCCTGATGTTGGTGAAGTTTGACTGAATGATGATGAATTTGTTAATCCACTTTTTACGGCAGAAATAAGGGTTTGATTCATGACCGGACAAATTAAATTTGCTGTATTGACCCATCCCTTATTTTCTGGTTTAAGAACTGTATAAATTTCTTGTCTATTATTTCGGGGTTGACCGAGAGTACCAACTTCAGTTCCTTGTTTTAAATATGTGAAAGGATGCATTGAATTAATAGAAGGATATAAGGGTACTCCCATTGGATCGTTTACTGCATCAATAGTACAACGTGCCATAGTTTCATGTCCTTTTGATTTTTGATTAGTGAACAAATTGTTAAATTAGAGTCGAAGTCAATAAATTATCTGTTTGTATTGCCATACCGTAGTAATGAGCTAATGTCAATACTAGATACTAATTCGTTGCATGAATTAGATTTTTTTCATTTACTGGAAACTATACAAATTACATCGTTTGATCCTTGTTTGGTATTTCCTAGAGTTGATAATTTATTTATAAGTTTTAAATCTGCAAAGGTCGATATAGAAAAGTTAATGACTTTAGCACTTAACTTTAGAATTTCCTACCTTAACTTTTGATTTGCAACCTTAACTTAAACAAGTATGCAGCAAATAGTTGTAATCAATATTTATTAATTTTGTAGCCACCTGTTTATATTGTTTGTGGTTACAAACTGTTGCTCATAATTCAACCACATAAACAAAGCCTCCTGTTTTCAGGAGGCCCTTTTGATAGCGTTTTCATATTCATGATGTACAGATATTTAACCGTATTTTTTAATGTCTATAACTACACTACGCAAGCTATCAATGTACCTCACTCAGTTGCAACACGCTATATGTAACTAAAATTGTTGATTAACCATGAATTGCAGGTGCAATCAACGCCACGGGAATAACCTCACCACTAGCCAAATCTAGGGGAAAATTATGAGTATTACGCTCATGCATAACTTCTATACCCAGGTTGGAACGGTTTAGCACATCGGCCCATGTATTAATTACACGACCGTGAGAATCAAGAACTGAATGGTTGAAATTAAATCCATTCAAGTTAAACGCCATTGTGCTGATACCTAAAGCCGTAAACCAAATACCTACTACAGGCCAAGCAGCTAATAAAAAATGCAAAGAACGTGAATTATTAAAGCTGGTATATTGCCAAATTAAGCGACCAAAATAACCGTGAGCGGCTACGATACTATAGGTTTCTTGTTCTTGCCCGAATTTGTAACCATAGTTTTGTGATTCAATTTCAGTAGTCTCTCTGACTAGAGAAGAAGTTACCAAAGAACCATGCATCGCACAAAACAGCGCGCCACCAAACACCCCAATTACACCCAGCATGTGGAAGGGGTGCATGAGAATATTATGCTCGGCTTGGAACACGAACATGAAATTAAAGGTACCACTAATGCCTAGAGGCATTCCGTCAGAAAAGCTACCTTGACCAATGGGATAAATTAAGAACACAGAAGTTGCAGCCGCTACAGGTGCAGAATACGCCACACAAATCCAGGGACGCATTCCCAGTCGATAGCTTAACTCCCATTGCCGACCCAACCAGCAAAAAATACCAATGAGAAAATGTAAAATAATGAGCTGATAAGGGCCGCCATTGTAAAGCCATTCATCTATAGAAGCAGCTTCCCACATGGGGTAGAAGTGTAAACCAATAGCGTTGGATGTCGGTACAACAGCACCAGTAATAATGTTGTTGCCATATAACAGAGAACCTGAAACTGGCTCCCTAATGCCGTCAATATCGACGGGAGGTGCAGCAATAAAGGCAATAATGAAACAGATAGTAGCGGTCAACAGAGTAGGAATCATGATTACGCCGAACCAGCCGATATAAATGCGATTTTCGGTGCTAGTAATCCATTGACAAAACCGTTCCCACAGGTTACCGCCTTCGGTTCTTCTTAGAGTTGTGGACATGGCTGTATTATTTGTTAAATGCTGACAACAAAGTTTCTCAAGTTCTAAAAGTTGAGAAAATTCCTGTTTTCACATACTTTCGCCAAATACCTTCTCCCTAATCACCGGAACCTTTGTGAATTGCCTCACACTCAAAATGCTACTCATCAATTTCCCCAGGGAGATGGTGTGAACAAAGGGAACTTAATTCCGGCTCTTAATCTCAGGTGTACATAATATCTGGGAATTTTTCAATTTATTGTTTCAAAATTTATATTAATAAAAGTTGCTGGGAGACGAGGAATCTGTGTTACGCCACAAATATACATACATGAAAAAACGCCCCCCATTTCCAGGAGGCGTTTCTTATTCAACTAAGCTTTGAAGATTAGCCGTTGATCGCAGGTGCAGTCAATGCAACAGGTGCAACTTCACCAGCAGCCAAGTCTAGGGGGAAGTTGTGAGCGTTACGCTCGTGCATTACTTCCATACCTAAGTTAGCGCGGTTGATTACGTCTGCCCAAGTAGCGATGACGCGACCTTGAGAATCAATTACTGATTGGTTGAAGTTGAAACCGTTCAAGTTGAACGCCATTGTGCTGATACCCAGTGCGGTAAACCAAATACCGATTACTGGCCATGCAGCCAAGAAGAAGTGCAAGGAACGGCTGTTGTTGAATGATGCGTATTGGAAGATCAACCGACCGAAGTAGCCGTGGGCTGCAACGATGTTGTAGGTTTCTTCTTCTTGTCCGAATTTGTAACCGTAGTTTTGTGATTCGGTTTCCGTGGTTTCACGTACCAAGGATGAAGTTACCAAGGAACCGTGCATTGCGGAGAACAAAGAACCGCCGAATACACCAGCCACACCTAACATGTGGAAGGGGTGCATCAAGATGTTGTGTTCTGCTTGGAACACGATCATGAAGTTAAAGGTTCCGGAGATACCCAAAGGCATACCGTCTGAGAATGAACCTTGACCGATGGGGTAGATCAAGAATACTGCTGTAGCTGATGCCAAAGGCGCAGAGTAAGCTACACAGATCCAAGGACGCATACCTAAACGGTAAGATAGTTCCCACTGACGACCTAGGTAGCAAGCGCAACCGATCAAGAAGTGGAAAATTACCAATTGGTAAGGGCCACCGTTGTACAACCACTCATCTAAGGAAGCAGCTTCCCAGATTGGGTAGAAGTGCAAGCCAATAGCGTTGGATGAAGGAACAACTGCACCAGAGATGATGTTGTTTCCGTAGATCAATGAACCAGCTACTGGTTCACGGATACCATCGATGTCTACTGGAGGTGCGGCAACGAAGGCGATGATAAAGCAGGTGGTAGCAGCTAGTAGGGTTGGGATCATGAGAACGCCGAACCAACCGATGTAAATCCGGTTGTCGGTGCTGGTGATCCACTCGCAGAAGCGATCCCATACGTTAGCGCTTTGACGCTGTTGTAAGGTAGTGGTCATATTTCTATGATTGCTAATGAATGTAATGAATTAGACGCATTTTTCGTGCGTCCGTTCTAATAAACTTAACATGTATTTACGTTATTCGACGTATTATTTTTTTATTCTTTTTGGCAGAGATATTATATTTACTTATATAACCATGAGGTAATTTTAAAAATCAAAATAGATATAAGGTAAACTGCCTTCGGGAGCGAGTAACCACACAGCGTAAAAGCATAGGGGTACGAATACAAGCTTGACGGGCCAGTTGAACTCTAACTTCAGCTTGCCATTAAAGGCATAAACTATACCCATAAAAGCGGCTAAAGTCCCTAGCATCCAAGTAAGTTGATATTGGCTCATATCTAGAGCTTCTACATAAACCTTTTGAGCAAACTGGGCATCAGCAGTATGGCCCCAAAGATGCCGAATTACCCAAGAAGAGTCTTGGAGATTGGGAAGGCGGAACCAAATCCAAGAGGTAAAAATCATCAATTGAGTTAAGAACCAAGCCACAACTATCCCTAGAGGATTTTGCCAGAAATGTTCCAGACTTTCATAGCGATCGCTCGTTACATCTGTCAGACGATGCACCCCTAAAGCTAAACCGTGGAACACACCCCAAACAATAAAACCCCAAGACGAGCCGTGCCAGATACCCGCAATCAGCATCACAATCAATAAATTCCAGCAAGTACGAGTCAAGCCTTGACGCGAACCACCCAAAGGAAAATAAATATAGTTGCGTAACCAATCTCCCAAAGTCATGTGCCAGCGCCGCCAAAATTCGGCAATGCTAGTGCTGAAGTAAGGAAAGTCAAAATTTTCCGGTAGAACCAAGCCAAAGAGTAAAGCACTACCACGGGCAATATCGACGTAACCACTAAAATCTAAATACAACTGCAAACCGTAGGCAAATGTCGCCAACCATAAATCACCACTACCCGCCCGTTGTAAGTTACCAAAGCATAAATCAACGAAAATTCCCAAATTATCGGCCAAAATACCTTTTTTGACTGCGCCCTTAGCAATTAACCAGGAGGCGTGTGTCACTCTGTCAGCAGTGGGAAATTGTTGTGAATTGAATTGAGTTGCTAGGCTATGGTATCGGGTAATGGGGCCAGAAATTAGTTTAGCAAAGAATAATTTATACGTAGCAAACTTGATAAAATCATCAGTAGCCGGCGCCCCACGATAGATATCTACTAAATAGGCAATGCATTCAAAGGTAAAAAATGAAATTCCCAAAGGTGCAATTAATTTAAAACTTGCATCTGGCGAATTAATTTGCCAATTGAAAACATATTTGAGAACAGCAGGTAAATATTTAAAGCCGAGTAACAATACAACATTTAAAAATATACCCAACCACAATACCTTCAATCGGCGACGATTCCAGTCAGCATTGGCAAACTGCCACTCTTCATTAGAAATTTGCCAGTCAACAGCATATTGTCCTGGTGAAGTATTTTTGCCAATCTCTCGCCCCACACGAAAGTTAATAAAAGTCAGTGCTAACAATAATGGAATGTACTGGACATTTAAAGATGCATAAAAAACTAGGCTAGCAATCAGCAAAGTCCACAACCGCAATTTCTGGTGATTTACAGACCAGTAAATTCCCAGCACACTCAATAAAAACAGCCCATAAAAGATGGAAATAAAGTTCATATTTTAGTCATTTTGTAGTCATTGATCATGCAATTTTAGATTTTGGCTTTGGGATTAAATACCTGCGTAAGTTTCGCTAATCCAAAATTCTCCATTTCTTACTTCGTCGGCCAAGCAATCATGGGGTCATTAGCTAACTTTTTCGAGACTTCATAGGCACCAAAGCGGTTAAGGTGGCTGGGGTCAGAAAAGTAATCATTGGTTTTTGGCCAAAGTTGGCTTAAGTCTCTATAGATAAAGTTGGGATTTGTTGCTTGATATAACATATGTTGCTGAAATTCTTGTTCATAGTTTGTACGTACTGGATCTAAATAATCGGCAGTTAGGGGCATATTGACAAAGACTAAAGAAATATTGCGAGATTGGGTAAATTGCAAAACTTCTTGCAAGGCAACATTTTGTTCACCTTCTACTTGAAAATATCTATAGTCATTGTCGTAATTCCCGGCAACTCTGGGGTGTTTACGATAGTGTTGTATAGGATTAAAACGCACAGATAAAGCCAGGAAACCATCAAAATCAACTGCCTGCTGGGGGGTTTCTAGTTCAGGATTATTTATGGTTAACTGGGGCTGTGATGCCATAGTCTGAGATTCGTTAAATAAGGGTAGCGATCGCAGTTGTTTATGCAATAAAGATTGCACTTGCTCGCGGTTTTTGTAGCTCATGGAAACACTAGCTACTGCCTGATTTAACCACTTATTTACGGCTTGATAACTATTAGTTTCTGTTTTTGGTACTGCTTGTGGCTGAATCGCCCCATTGTCAGAATTTGACCGTGATTCATCTTGACTCGCAGTAGTTAATGCTTTTTGTAATGCCTGTCTGTAACCATCTGATGCAGCGATCGCCTTAAATGTGACATCTTCACGATTACTATTGAAAGCCCGGGCCCCGTCGGCCCAAATAATCAGTTTTGGTAGTTCTGATGGCTCTAGGACTTGACGAATAATCAAGTCTACGACTTGTGCTGTCGCACCGTTCACCCCAAAATTAAATACATCCAGATGGGGATAACCTTGCTGGGCTACAGCTTTAGCCAGTGCAGCCGGATCAATTCCCCTCAAAGCACGGGAGGAACCAATAATTAAAACATCTGCGGGTTTACCGTTTTTGGCAACACGCTGTTTATACAATGCTAGTTGCTCGTCCAATTGCCGGGAATTGAAACTGGGCATTTGCGATCGCGCTGCTAATAAAATAGCTGCGGCGTTGGCTTTCTCTTTCAGGGGCCCAGCCCTTAAAATTGTCTGTTGTCCATCATCGCCTTGGGTAAATCCAGAAGCATTAAATGCATTACCTTGACTGGAAGACGATTGTTTTTGCAGCCTGCTGGTAAAAAATGCTGCTGTTTGACTCTGTTCTACTTCAGCATTTAATGAAGCTTCTTCTTCCAAAGATGCGGGTGCAACACTAACTGTCTGGGGCGCACTGGGAACAGGAAGATTAGTAATGTAACCCAAAATCCAATCGGTTTGCAGGGTGAGTAACAAGCCCAAGGTACCCCAGACTAAAGCTATCTTCAGCCCTTGATGATCAGGGTTTTGGGGTATCTCTTGACTACTATCTGTAAATATCTGCGTTCCGATGAGCCACTTTTTAGCTGTAGTAGTTGCAGTTGTCGCCCAGTCGCGTGCTACTTCGGTAACAAAATTTTGTACTTCCTCGGAAGTTAAATCGGGGCGTAAAACTGGATCGTTGGTTTCGGTGCTTAAAAGCTCACTTACGTATTCAGAAGTAGCTGCAAATTCTGGGGTAGCTTCGGGAACTAAACGTTGGCGTTGTGTCAAATCTACACCGTGATGCCAAAAGGGTTCCTTGTTACCAGCGCGACGTCCGTATACACGTACCCCCGTAATGCCAGGAAGTTTTAACAGACGCAAAAACTGAGTGACTTTGTGGGCTATTTGGGAACGGGCTGGGCAAATGGGTGCATCACACATAATGTGTAACAAGTCACCTTTGCGTAGTAACAGTACCCGCAGACCGCCAGTTTTTAACCGCCAATCCAAGTCAGAATTAAGTAAGCGCTCTAGTAAGAAAATAATGGCTGGTTCATCACCATCACTGGCTAATTCCCAGGGTAAAGGCGCCAAGGCTGGATGCTCTGTAGCAGGTAAAGTCAGCCAGTCAATCCACGCTGGTTGATTATCTGCGGTTTTTTGTCCGTAAATAGTCGCAGCCAGTATGCCTTGGGGAGCGATTTTTTCTAATTGGTGGCTAATTATTTTTAAACACTGGGCTTTATCTGGCGCTGGTGCAGTTTCTAAAGGGTCAAAGGCTGGGGTGCAAAAGATATGTAAAGTTGATTCTTTCAAAGAAGCTTGGACAGCCACTTTAAACTCTGACAATAACTCAGTTAAGAGCCGAGCGATCGCCTGGACATCTCCCCACCTAGCCCAGTCCTTGAGCATCACTTCTGGGGGACGCAAGTCTATTCTCAGCCGCCAATCTGATGCGGTTTCACCACTAACTTGGGAAACAATTACTGCATCTTGGTAGCCAGACAGCTTCAAATGTCGCAACTGTTGAGCTATGGGTTCGGCTAATAACGATGAATCTGGGCTATAGCTAGACTGGCAAAATATCCACAGGCGGTTGACTACAGCTTGACTAGGTTCTTTGGGGCTTTGCTGTTGAGTTTGTACCTGCACGGACACACCCAAAGGGCTGAGAGTTTCGCTGAGATAACGCGCGATGGCATTGGGATCTCCCCGACGCGCCAAACTTTCGTTAGAAACAATCAGCGCCCCGCCTACAGTAGCGGATTTTTCGGCATCTTCTAGGGCTTGTTCTACCTGTTCTAGATGCCGTTCTAGCTGGTTTAAATAAACCCGGTGACACCACTTGGGGCGATATTCCCCCTTCTTCCGCCCATAGACAAATACTTGGTATATTGAGGGTTGTTCGTTACTTGTAATCCGATCCAGATCTGTTTGCTGTAGTGCATGAAGCAAGTCAGACAAGGTGCGCCAGCGTTGAGGACACTCTGAACCTTCGCACAAAATGTGTAGGTCATTTCCCCGCAACCGGACTTTCACCCCGAAAGAGTTGATCCCTGTTGCTTGGCTTACCCACTGCACTAAAGATTGCTGACTATCTAGTAATACTGTTTTCATTAGTCATTAGTCATTGGTCATTTAAATGTGAACTCAACAATCAGAATCGGCTCACGCCGCACTACACGCTTCAGCACTCAGAAAGGCACTCAGGACTTGTAAACTAGAAACATAGGTCTATCACACTTTGCCGTTTTCTTTTAACAATTTTGTTACCTTCTGGGCTGGCAAGATCGGCCAAGATAGATTTGTGTCCTGGAAACTCTCACAGATGTTGAATTTCGCGTTTCGTTTCACTCATTTGCCAACCACAAAAAATTAGCAATGACTTCTACTACCCCACAATCGTCACATAACCCCGGATTAAATCTGGTTTTGTTTAGCATTCCCCAATCTTTCCTCTTACAAATAGGTACAGCGTCTATACTACTGCTGCTCACCACAGAAAAGGCCACAGTAAAAGCCCTAGAATCTATGGGACAAGCTAGTGAAGAATTGTTTCGCGGCGATCGCCTACCAATTCTCCCCTTCCCAGAAGACAACGATTTTAGCAATCTAACTTAACAAATATATTTAAAACCTAAAAGACTTCAGGAATTTTAGCGAATTTGAGATGATTAATCCCAATCGCTAATGCCAAGTTATGTGATGTAAACATTAATCGGCTTTACCAGAGCAAAAATTATGGGTTCTGTTTTATACTCTGTGTCTCATGCGGCGAATTTTTACCCCGCGTCGGAATTATTTTTGCGTCATCGGCTCCAGGTGGTGGAGGAATTGTGGGAATTAGTACTCCGACAAGAATGCGGTCAACAAATGGTGGATTTATTGCGCCAATTACGCGATTTATGTTCACCAGAAGGACAAACGACTAACGACCAAGCCTCATCTGCGGTGAAGTTAATTGAACAATTGAACATTAACGAGGCAATTCGCGCGGCTCGTGCCTTTGCCCTGTATTTTCAGTTGATTAACATCATAGAGCAAGAATATGAACAACAGCAGCAATTAACCCGCTATTCTGAGGGAGAAGCCGAAACGATTATTCAGGAGGAAACTCGCTCCAATGTTACTTATTCCTCCAACCAAAAAGAAGATGATCCCATTGTTAACAAAAATATAGAAGTAGAACTGTTTTCTCAAAGTTGGGTTACCAAATCCATTGGTAAACAAAAAGGTACTTTTGCTACCTTATTTCCCCATCTCTTCAAGCTGAATGTACCACCCCAGCAAATTCAACGCTTAATTGCCCAACTAGATGTGCGGTTGGTATTTACAGCACACCCCACAGAAATTGTCCGTCATACCATCCGCGATAAACAACGGCAGGTGGTCAGCCTCCTCCAAAAGCTGGACGAAGTGGAAAATCGCGCCGATGGCAGCTTAGGCGGATATCCTTGGGAAGCAGCAGACTTGCGCGAACAATTGCTAGAAGAAATTCGCTTGTGGTGGCGGACAGATGAACTACACCAGTTTAAGCCTACGGTCTTGGATGAAGTAGATTATGCGTTACATTACTTCCAAGAAGTGTTATTTGATGGCATTCCTCAACTATATAAACGTCTCAAATATGCTTTAGGTAAGACATTTCCTTGGTTAGAACCGCCGAGAAAAAACTTTTGCTCGTTTGGCTCATGGGTAGGTTCAGATCGAGATGGGAACCCATCAGTCACACCAGAAACCACTTGGCAAACAGCCTGCTATCAGCGCAAAATGGTGTTGGAAAGATATATTCGCTCAGTGAAACAGCTGATTGAATTATTGAGTGTATCGATGCACTGGAGCGATGTCTTACCAGACTTGCTAGAATCCTTAGAACTCGATCAATCCCAGTTGAGTGATGTGTATGATGCCCTAGCGTTGCGTTATCGCCAGGAACCCTATCGTTTGAAACTAGCATATGTACTCAGACGATTGGAAAATAGCCGCGATCGCAACATCGCTTTATATAATCGAGAAACGCCCAAAAACGAAGACCAGCCCCTGTATCGTTCGGGGTCAGAGTTTTTGGCCGAACTGCGGTTGATTCAACATAACTTGACCGAAACGGGTTTAAGCTGTCGGGAGTTAGAAACGCTAATTTGTCAAGTAGAAATTTTTGACTTTAACTTGACTCAGTTGGATATCCGCCAAGAATCAACCAGACATTCCGATGCATTGAATGAAATTCTCGAATATCTGCAAGTATTACCCCAATCGTACAACGAACTATCAGAAGAACAGCGAGTTGCTTGGCTAACTGGGGAATTGCAAACCCGTAGACCATTAATTCCAGCAGAATTGCCATTTTCGGAAAAAACCAACGATGTCGTGCAAACTTTCCGCGTCTTGCGATCGCTACAGCAAGAGTTTGGTGTTAACATCTGCCAAACTTACATTATTAGTATGTGCCGTGAAGTTAGCGATGTCCTGGAAGTTTTGCTATTAGCCAAAGAAGCCAGACTTTTTGACCCCGCTATTGCTGTCGGCACAATTCAAGTTGTACCGTTATTTGAGACAGTAGAAGACTTGCAACGCTCCCGTAGCGTCATGCGGCAGTTGTTTGAACTACCCTTATATCGGGCTTTGTTAGCAGGTGGCTACGCAGCAATTAACGCCAGCCAAGATAATTCCTTACCACAGATCCCCACCACAGCTTCCCCTCTCATCCCTAATTTACAGGAAGTAATGCTGGGGTATTCTGACAGTAACAAAGACTCTGGTTTTTTAAGTAGTAACTGGGAAATCCATAAAGCCCAAAAATCACTCCAGACAATTGCCGAAGACTATGGTTTGAGTTTACGCATTTTCCACGGACGAGGTGGTTCAGTAGGACGTGGAGGCGGCCCAGCTTACGAGGCAATCTTAGCCCAACCAGGACACAGTATTAATGGGCGCATCAAGATTACTGAACAAGGAGAAGTGTTAGCTTCCAAATATTCGTTGCTGGATTTGGCTTTGTATAATCTAGAAACCATCACCACGGCTGTAATTCAAGCTAGTCTGCTGCGAACAGGGTTTGATGATATCGAACCTTGGAATGAGATTATGGAAGAATTAGCAGTGCGATCGCGGCAACATTATCGTAATCTGATTTACGAGCAACCAGATTTTATCGACTTTTTCCACCAAGTCACCCCCATTGAAGAAATTAGCCAGCTACAAATTAGTTCCCGTCCCGCACGCCGTCCTTCTGGGAAAAAAGATTTAAGCAGCCTGCGCGCCATTCCTTGGGTATTTAGTTGGACACAAACCAGGGTTTTACTACCTTCTTGGTATGGTATCGGCACAGCATTACAAGGATTCTTAAATGAAGAACCAGAAGAACACCTGACATTGCTACGCTATTTTTATTTGAAATGGCCCTTCTTCAAAATGGTGATTTCCAAGGCAGAAATGACCTTAGCCAAAGTAGATATGCAAATGGCACATCACTATGTGGAAGAACTAGGGAATCCTGAAGATAAAGACCGACTAGAAAAAGTTTTTGAGCAAATTGCTAATGAATTTTATCTCACCAGGGATTTAGTCTTAAAAATTACTGGACATCAGCGGCTGTTGGATGGTGATCCTGTATTACAACGTTCGGTACAGTTACGTAATGGCACAATTGTACCTTTAGGATTTATCCAAGTTTCCCTCCTTAAACGTCTGCGCCAATCCCGTAATATTACTGCTACTTCTGGTGTAATTCACTCTCGTTATAGCAAAGGTGAGTTATTACGAGGCGCACTGTTAACAATTAACGGTATTGCTGCCGGGATGAGAAATACAGGTTGATGTAACTAGGGGCTAGGGCGTGTTTTCAACCTTCTCCAGAAGTTAGTAACGTGGCAAAATTGCTTAAGTATCTTCCGTGCATCGATACCATGCGATCGCTGATTTTTTGAGGATACCAGGATTTACGTAACCAACCGCGTATTTTCGTCATTGCGACCGTAGGGAAGCAATCTCAAAGCTTTAATTTTCGTAGCGAGTGCGTAAGTCCTAGATACAACAAGTTGGAAAACACGCCCAATCAAAACCTGACCTTATATAAATCAAATAATTCCCCTGATTGCCGTCCTATTATTTTGGCGCCACTAGCTTTGATGATTTTTTCCCACTCAGCTACAGGTTCTAGAAACACCTCAGCACCCAAATATGTTTCTAGCACGGCCCAATCTTCTGCTAAAGGCTGTTGGGGATTGAGGATGTCAAACACAAAATGTCCATCTGGTTTCAATACCCGTTTGACTTCTACCAAGACAGCACTCCAATATTTTAGGGGAAAGTAGCAACTAAAACCTGTAGCGATCGCTAAGTCAAATTGGTCAGCCGAGTAGTTTAATTGATGAGCAGGCCCCAACTCTACACCTTTAAATAGCTTAGAATTTAACTGCGGCCCACGGGAATTGAGGGTATCTCTGGCTACAGTACTAATTTCTTGCCCATAAAAATATGCTTGCCAATCCCGCCAAGGATAGATTAACAAGCTAACACCACAGCCAATATCTAAACAGTGCTGGTTCTTTTTAGGTTGAGCAATTTCCCAAAAAGGAGAAACAATTCTCCCAGACAAAAGACCAGAAACCCATTCTTGGTATATGGGCATTTCTTGTAATTCTGCTGGTAATTCCAAGTCTTGCTTTTGATACTGTCGGTTAAAGCGATACCCCACCTGTGCAACTCTTTCTTGCCAGTTTTCTGAACTATAGGGAGTGTGCGACGGAAAAAGCTCGATAGGGTCTGGTGAATTACGCTTTTTAGACATCCTGTATTTGCTGCTGCTAGATTACTTGTTGTCAAGTTCTAGTGTAGCTAAAGGGAGGCTAGGGGCCACCAGGGCGTCTTTCCAGTGCGAGGATCAGTTTCCGTCCAAGGCGAGATCAAAATGCTGTTATCGATCACTGCAACCTGGACAATCTTAAGCGGTAGAGGAGCAGGGCCACGCACCACCGACCCATCAGGGGCATAGCGCGAACCATGACAAGGACATTGAAACTGCTGATCTAGGGGGTTCCAGGGGAAGGTACAACCAAGGTGAGTGCAGTTATCCACAAGCCCGATATGATCTAGGGTGTGATCTTCTTTGACAATCAGATAGGTGGGTTCTCCTGCCAAACCTGCAACCAGGGCGCGGGTTTGGGGCGGTTCAGCCAGAATTTGCGAGGCTGGGATTTGTTTCCCTAGAATATCTTTAGCAAAAATAGCACCCCCTGCTCCCGTTTTTTCGCCTGGAGCAATAAAGAATTTGCCAGCAGGATAGAGCGCAGCACCAGCTGTAGCAGCAACAGTTGCTCCGGTAATAAAGTTGAGTAGTTGCCGTCTTGATAGGGATGGACTTTCGAGTGGAATACTATTGTCCATTATGGATCTCCTTAAAAATTGATGAGTGAATCCCTTTAAGAGACTGACAAATAAAAAACATCCCAAATTCTCTTATGAGATGGGTGTCCGCCTTACGTGCTGCTACGCGAACACCTGTCATACCAATTCAAAATTCAAAATTAAGAAATTCATATTTTGCAAGAGTTTCTGAATTTGGATCTGTTTCATGATTTTAGTGAATTGGTATCACATATTCAGGGCGGGCAGGATACTCCACAAGATGGATAATTTATTTTTTGAAAGTCCCTAAAGTTGATTGTTGATCTGGCTGGTATGAATTCCCAAGAGGCGATAAAGACCGCAAAATCCTACTAAAGCTGTCACCAGCAATACGCTACCCGCAACAACAAGACCAATACCCAATCCTGTACTGCTGTAAGGGAACAGTCCTAGATAAAACAATACTGAAGCTAACAACAGACGGATCAGACGATCTAACGAGCCAACATTCGTTTTCATAACTGTAATCTCCAATATTAAATGGGCTACAAAACCCTTGGGAAAATCTTGAATGGCTGCAAAAATCTTGATGCAATTATGCAAGAAGCAACTCTAAAATGATTGCATTTTTTCTTGTCTTCTCTTGTATTATAGCCCTTAAATAGCTGGGAATTTTTAATATCAACATTTATATGTTTTTAGTACAATTCATACAGTTTATCCAGTATTCAAACATGATTTCAAACAACAGGATGGCATACTTTTTTTGTGATTAATTCTTCATAGCTAATTTGGAAATATCCATTATGAGTTCAGAAAATTTAGCAGTTCTCAAGCCCTATCTCAGCTTTTTTCACCCCATTACCATGTGGATATTGCTGGTCGTTGCGCTCTATGCCATGTACTTGGGTGTGCAAGTCCGACGAACGAGGCTGGCAGACGGAGATATCAAGAAAGAACTGGTCAAAGGTCGATTCGCCATCCGCCATCACCAAATTGGCTCCATACTTCTGGCGCTGATGGTAATAGGTGCGATCGGAGGAATAACCATGACCTATCTAAACAGTGGCAAGATTGTGATTGGCCCCCATCTATTTGCTGGCTTAGGGATGGTGGGGTTGATTTCTACTTCTGCGGCGTTGGTTCCGTTTATGCAGAAGCATGACTGGGTTCGCAGCGTCCACGTTTCGCTGAACCTTATTCTGTTGGGATTGTTTGGCTGGCAAGCGGTGACAGGGGTGCAAATTGTGCAAAAGATTTTGAGCCAAATGATGAAGAATGGTGCAGCGTAAATTCAAACTCTTTCACCTTTCCCCCAAAACCCGAAAAGTATTGCGATCGCCCTTAGTTAAAACACCTAATGCTACTTATTTTAGGATAAATTTATGAAGTTTAAAAAGTCAATCCAAACTCTACTGCTTGGAATTGTTTTGTCGTTCTGTTTCTTTTTAAGCATTCAACAAAACTTGATGGCATCGGAAATTTCCACCTCATCAAACTCAATGGCTGAAACTGATATTCCGTCAGATCACAAAGGATTTCCTAAATTGGAATCAGCCGTAGATCAGTATCTCATGTCAATACCATCAGGATATTACACGATTGGTAAGGTTGAAGACCTAAAAAGTTTGATGGCAAACCGTCAGCCGTTATTAGTTGATGTGCGGGAGCCATCAGAGTATCGGTCTGGTCATATCCCTGGCGCAACCAATATTCCGCTCCGAACGCTAGCTCGTAATTTAAGTAAAATTCCTAGCGATCGCCCTGTGGTGATGTACTGTTCTACTGGCTATCGTTCTTCTATGGGGGTGATGACGTTGCATCTGCTTAATTATGATAATGTCCAGGGTTTTCCACCTAGCTTTGCAGGTTGGAAGGCTTCAGGCGAGGAGATCGCCAAATGAAGAAAGGCAAATCTGATCTGACTTTTCACGTCATGTGGAAAAGTCCACGAAAATCTAACTTCCAAACCAGAAATTCAAAGTCTCTAACGCCACTTGCTATAACCCGGGGAACCCGCGCAACGCAGTTGCTCCTCCTCGCAGGAGATAGGTTTTTCAGATATCGTGAAAAGTTAGGGACTAGGGACTGGGGAGATATTAATTTTGTCTCTCATCCCTAATCCCTAATTTCGATCAACCCAAATCAAACAGTAAAAATTCCGTACCAATTTCGCTGCTGATTTGCAGTTTTTCTTCACCACTAATTTGCACTCCATCACCGGCTCTGAGTTCCTCGCCATTTAAGGTGGCGACACCTTCAGCTATTTGTAACCACGCATAACGAGTAGGTTTGACATGATAATTGACAACATCACCCTGTGCCAAAATAGATGCATACAAATCAACATCTTGGTAAATTGTCACTGCACCATCACGCCCATCTTTAGCAGCAATTAAGCGTAGTTGACCGCGCTTTTCTTCTGGAGAAAATGACTTTTGTTCATATCTAGGTGCTAACCCTTGCTTGTCTGGCAAAATCCAGATTTGCAGTAGGTGTAAAGGTTCAGTTGGTGAGGGATTAAATTCACTGTGGGCGATTCCCGTACCCGCACTCATAATTTGAGCATCACCAGGGCGAATTACTGACCCTGTACCCAAACTGTCTTTATGCTCTACAGCACCTGACAACACATAAGTGAGGATTTCCATATCACGATGACTGTGGGTTGGAAATCCGGCTCCAGGGGCGATGCGATCATCGTTGATTACCCGCAGAGAGCGAAATCCCATGCGATTGGGATCGTAAAAACTACCAAAGGAAAATGTATGGTAACTATCGAGCCAGCCAAATTGAGCATGACCACGAGCGTTGCGATCGTGAATTAGATAGTTAATTGTATTTTGAGACATAAAGTTACCTCGTTAGTGTTAAGTTTGCAAGTTGAAAAACACTATTTTTATAATTTTGGCTGACTTAAATATCAACTAATTCAATTTTTATGAAAAGCGGATTTAGTACTTGCATGATATGTGTAATCACTTACATTACAGCGCAAGATACCCATTGAAAATTTATTCGTTTGGTGTGGTTACATAATCTTTAATTTATTTCTTTGAGACTTATTTATGAACTGTTTTAATAGTAAAGTATATATACATAAAATGAAAAGTACGCACTTAAAAGTGACGTACTTACCAAAAAGATACTATTCAGTTGGATCACTCAAATATTTATCTGAGAACAGCTGATTTTGATGCTGTAGTACTTGTTTTGCCATTCTCACCCTTGATTTCTGATACTTGCAGATGGGCCTCTAGGAACCAAAGTCGCTTATCAATGGTGCGGGAAATTTCGGTGTAAAGGTCTGCGGTATCAGCATCACCTAAATTATCTGTTTTGTCGATGGCTTCTCTAAGATGTTTAGCGTAGAGTGCAAAGCGATCGGCCAAAGCTGTCACATGCTCTATACCCTCTAAAATATCAAAGGGATATTCTGGCAAGATAGAATTGCTAGCCGCAGCGCGCGCTGTTCCTAAAGCATATCCACCCAAAGCGGTGACGCGTTCAGCGACCATATCAATATACGCTTCTAATTCACCAGCCATTTCATCAAATAATTCGTGTAACTGAAAGAAATCAGTTCCCTTAACGTTCCAATGAGCTTGCTTTGTCTGGGTTTTCAAATCTGCGGTAGCTGCCAATGTTTTATTGAGAGTTACCACGATTTGTACTCGTGCTTCAGCAGGAATATCAATACGTGTGGGATAAAGACGTGATGCCAGTGTGTTGTGGTCGGTCATGATTCTACTTCAATTGGATCGATACAACCAGTCTACAGATAGTCGCTAAGTTTGCGAAACTCTCTGTAGGCAGATGGAATTAAAATATAGATGCATTATTTCCCTCATTTATGATATTGTCATCGTCTATATGAATGATTTTGGAGATTTTTCCCTGACTTTCTCCGGTGTTAGATAAAATCGAAAGCTGGAAAATAAAGTTTTCTATTGCAAGGGAATAAAGCCAGCTCGTTGAATAGCTTGTTGTCCTGGAGGAGATTTAGCCAAATCAGCAAATTGCTTGACGGCAGGACTAGTTTTTCTAGGTACTGCAAGATAAACAACTCGGCTAATGGGATAAGTCCCATTCTCAACTGCAATTTTATCTGTGGGAGATATGCCATTAATAGGAATAATCCGCACTGTTTTTTGGTTTTCAATTTGAGTAACAGTGCTATAACTGATACCATCATTTCCTAAAGCACGTAATATAGGTGTGGTTTCATCTTGTTCCACCGTGCTAAAGTTACCGCCATCGGGTGCAAAAGGTTGTCCTGAAAGTACAGCCTCTTGAAAAAATGTCCGCGTACCACTGTCACGAGAACGGTTAATAACTTTTATGGGTAATTTCGGGCCCCCTACTTCTGACCAGTCAGTTATTTGTCCTTGAAAAATTCCCCGCAATTGCTCTATCGTTAATTCCCCTTGATAGGGATTGTTAATACCTACAGCTACAGCTAAAGCATCACGAGCGATGGGTACACCCACAAGTCCGGCTTGTAATTCGCTGGAATTGAGAGGACGTGAACTAGCTGCCATTAATACTTTGCCATCAATAAGATTTTTTAGTCCGGCATTAGTACCGTTAGGTCTACCATCTGGTAAGCCGTAGGTTGTGGGTAAGTAAGGATTCGCCACGTTATGGGCAATCTGAAGTTGCTTGACTAAAGTAATGATGGTAACACTGCCATCTATGGTGAGAACATTGGGATTGGGCAAACTTGTGTCTAAACTTGCTAGATTAAAACTTTGAATTGGCTGAGGTTGAGAATCAGAAGATTGCTCGTTATTGATTTGATTAGGAGATCCAGTATTTTGGATTACTTTCGGAAACAGTTGGAAGTACCACAAAGCTAATCCTAGAACTCCACTAGTGATCAATAGAGCTAGCACCAGTATGAGTGTTTCTCGATTCTTGCTTTTTGTAGCCATATTGTTTAAGATGTCACCCTAATTAATAGGCTTGAGAAAGGGATATTGTTAACCTTTTCTTAATCTAAAACCAAGTTATCTAAGTGAGTCACTGGTATAGTTATCCTGCCAACATAGCAGATATCACAACAGTATTATACTGATGAAATTTCTTTTTTAACTGTTGTTGCTACTTTGTCAAAAAGTAATTCCTAGAGAATCTCACTACAGAATATTTTGGGTAAAAAAATAGAAGTAGAGACGCAATTTTTACGTCTCTGTATTTGGAGAATATTTATTCTGCGGTTAAAAATTCCCGATATCCATCGCTGAGTTCTTTTACTGCCAAGTCATAGAACTGCTTACCATGTTCTGGGGTTGCTAAACCAGGATTTGATCCCATCCGTCCATCTGGGTAACGGATGCGGAAGTTAGTTGCACTATAAATCTTGTGTCCACTAGCCACTTCTGGTGAGAGGGGTGCTTGCTTAATGGATTCTGGATACACATACTGGGTAAGTGCTACTTCACTGGGTGTGGCATGGGAGCCTTCTTGATCACCGTATAATTCTTTAGCAAGTTTATATACAGAACTGCACATAAACCAATTAGCAACTTGACATTGTACCTTTGGAGCATTAGCAATCTGTAAATCTTCTAGGTGAGCATAGGTTTCCGAAAAGGCAGCTTTGAGGGTGGCAATGTTACCACCATGTCCATTAATAAAATAGAACTTGGTAAAACCAACTTTGGCAAGACAAGTAATGTAGTCTCTTACTACCTGAATCATAGTGCTGGGACGCAGACTGATGCTACCAGGAAAGGCAGTATGGTGTAATGCCATGCCAACATTGATTGTCGGGCCAATTAGGGCTTGAGTTGCTTCACCCACACCACGAGCGATCGCTTCGGCACAAATGGCATCAGTACCAATTAATCCGGTGGGGCCATGTTGCTCTGTGGAACCAATGGGAAAAATCATGCCCTGAGACTGCTGGAGATAAGTTTCTATTTCCTGCCAAGTGCTTAAATGTAGTAACATTTTTGATGAATTTCCTCGTTGTCAAAGAGCGATAACAGCTAGTTTTATCAGTAGTGTTCATACCAACCTACTACCGATATTGCCTGACTTTGCCGTCCAGCGGTTTAATGTGTAGAGTTGATACAGTGTGATTGGCTATTTGCAGCTAAACACAAATTTAATGTTATATATAATACAAAATTTGCGTCTGTAGAATAGCTGTCAAGATTACGCTAGTAAATCAGAATTTTTACATCAATATTTATCATTATGGAGCAAAATCAGCACAAACCCCGCCAAGCCGCAGATCAAGAGTTTCAGAAATCCCTTGAGCAATTAGAGGATATCTTGCAAGAAAATTTAGATGAAGATCAAGGGACTCCCCCAGTTCGCAATGAGAGTAAAAATGAAGTCGAACTTGTGGAAGATTTGACAGTCATTGATTTAGCGGCTTTAGAGGATGCAGTTGCTGATATTGAAGAATATCTTGACAAAAAGACAAAATAACAACTTAACTTCTCACTGTTGATAGTAATTACAAATTATATTGTCGTTGAGCTTCGTACAACATTAAAGCAGCTGCGATCGCCACATTCAATGATTCTACTCCTGGACTCAGAGGAATTTTCACTTGTTTGTCTGCCATTGCGGCTAAATCTGCCGACAAACCAGCCCCTTCATTGCCCAATAAAATTAAACTAGGTTTTCGCCAGTCCACATCCCAGTAAGTTAAATCTGCCGTCGGTAAGGTGGCTATTACCTGCATACCGGCTTGTTGACTTTGTTTTACTGTGGCTGTTAAATCTTCAGTCACCGCCATTGGTAAGCGAAACCACTGTCCAGCAGAAGCCCGTAACACCTTTGGACTATCTAAATCTACACTATCGCCACTCAACCATAAACCCGTAGCACCAGCCGCCGCAGCTGTACGAATCATTGTGCCTAAATTACCAGGGTCTTGGATAGTTTCTAAGGCAAGGACTAAACCAGTAGTAGGTAATTTAATTTGCTGATTAACTCGTTTAGCTGTGGCAATTACACCATCTGGCTGTATTGTCGTAGCCATGGCCGCCAAAACTTCTTCGCTAACAATTTCCGCGCGATCGCAACGGCGACAAGCCTCATCCCACAGTGAATCATGTGTAGTTTGCCACTGGGGAGTACAACACACTGTTACAAGTGGGTAATTTACCGCGCAAGCTTCCTGCAACAAATGCGTTCCTTCCAGTAAACATAATTGCTGCTTATGGCGCTCCTTGGTAGAGTGCAGTTTACGAATTTGTTTGACTAGGGAATTTTGTAAACTAGTTAACACAATTTTGATTTTAAATTTTGGATTAATCTAAAATCCCTATGCGGAACCCGGGACTTGAACCCGGAAGCCTTGCGGCACTAGAACCTGAATCTAGCGCGTCTGCCATTCCGCCAGTTCCGCTGGCATTGTCAATGTTTATCGACAATTTATCATTGTTGCTTAATAATTTATATTTGTCAAGTTATTTGGGCATTTCTCCCTCATCTGTTTCATTTGCCAAATCCTAGATCACTGTGTATTAATTTGCGCCTAAGGGGTATACTTGAACATTCATCAGAATTGGAATTGTAAAATGCTCATAAAGCTTGCTATAGATGGCTTACAGCTTACAAAGCACATCTAAAAGGAAATTTATTTGTGCAAGATGTGAAGACAAAATGTAGACAAACCAATTCTTTACTGTAGAATCGAAACCAACTTCTAACCTATAAAATTACGTATTTTTTTTGGAGGTAGGCTTATTAATCCTTCTAGCAGCTTACCAGATGCCAAGCTTTCTCCTGAAGCAGACTCCTCAGTCTTGCAAATATTGGGTGGGCATCGTTTGCAGGGGCATGTGAAAATTAGCGGAGCCAAAAATTCAGCCTTGGTAATCATGGCTGGGGCTTTGTTGTGTTCAGGAGACTGTCGCATCCGCAATGTGCCTTTATTAGCCGATGTAGAGCGGATGGGTCAGGTTTTATCAGCTTTAGGTTTGCGCTTAACAAGACAAGGGGACATTTTAGACATCAATGCCAGCGAAATTACTACATCAAAAGCTCCCTACGAATTAGTGACCCAATTACGGGCAAGTTTTTTTGCCATTGGGGCAATTTTGGCGCGCCTAGGAGTAGCACAAATGCCATTACCAGGAGGTTGTGCCATTGGTGCTAGACCAGTTGATTTGCATGTCCGCGGACTGCAAGCAATGGGAGCTGAAGTGCAGATTGAACATGGCATTTGTAATGCTTATATTCCAGGGAGTAATGGCCGATTACAAGGAGCCAAAATTTACCTAGATAGCCCCAGTGTGGGAGCAACCGAAACTTTGATGATGGCTGCCACTCTTGCAGATGGCGAAACTATCATCGAAAACGCAGCGCGGGAACCAGAAGTAACTGATCTGGCAAATTTCTGTAATGCTATGGGAGCTAAAATTCAGGGTGCTGGCACTAGTACAATTACTATTGTTGGTGTGCCTAAATTACACTCTGTTGATTACAGCATCATTCCCGATCGCATTGAAGCAGGTACGTTCTTAGTAGCTGGAGCCATCACCCGTTCGGAAATTAGCTTGTCGCCAGTATTACCAGACCATTTAATCCCAGTCCTTGCCAAGCTGCGGGAAATTGGCGTGACCATCATTGAGGATGCACCAGATTGCTTACGCGTCCTCCCAGCAGAAACGCTCAAGGCTAGGGATATTGAAACCCTACCCCATCCAGGCTTTCCTACGGATATGCAAGCTCCATTTATGGCCTTGCTCTCCTTAGCAGAAGGAGACAGTTTAATTAACGAATCTGTCTTTGAAAACCGCTTGCGTCATGCCTCCGAGCTTAATCGCTTGGGAGCAGATATTCGGGTAAAAGGTAACACTGCCTTCATCCGGGGAGTCCCAATGTTATCTGGCGCACCAGTAATAGGTACAGACTTACGAGCATCAGCAGCGTTAGTTTTAGCCGGACTGGCAGCCGAAGGGCAAACTACAGTTCAGGGCTTACACCACCTTGATCGTGGCTATGATCGAATTGATATGAAATTAGAAAAATTGGGAGCAAAAATTCTGCGTGTGGGCGATGTGCCAGCAAATGCAGAATTAGCTTCTAACCCGGCATCAATTTCGACATAGTTAGGGAATAGGGGCTAGGGATTAGGGGATAGAAATTACTCTAGCCTCTAACCTCTAGCTTCTCCAGTCGCCAATATCTCATGAATAATCTCGTTATACTGTCTGTGGGAGGCTGTTGATATTTTGTTTTTCCAGCTTGCTACATCATGTCCTTGTTTAAAACTCCATTAATCGGTTTAAAAGCTGACTCGTTTCGTCATCCATTAGACCTGGAAGCTACCAAATCTTTGAAGCAAATACCAGGCTTGGATATGATGGTGCGAAATTGGCTCGGGCCAATGGCCGAACAAGTTTTTTATGTGGAAAATATTGCCGCTAGTGTACTGGTGGGTGAAAATCAATTGCCGGATTTATACAAATTATTGTTAGAAGCCTGCAAAATTCTCGATATAGAGCCTCCTCAGTTGTATATCCGCCAACATCCGGCGCCTAATGCTTACACTTTTGCTATGCGGGGTAAGCAGCCGTTTATTGTGCTACACACTTCTTTAGTTGATATCCTCACACCAGCGGAATTACAGGCAGTAATTGCCCATGAGTTGGGGCATCTCAAGTGTGACCATAGTGTCTATCTCACACCTGTAAACTTATTGGTGTTAGCTGCGTCCATTGTGCCTAATGTGGGAGCTTTTCTGGCTCAAGCCATACAATCACAACTTTTAGAATGGGTACGCTGTGCTGAGTTTACCTGCGATCGCGCTGCATTGTTAGCCACTCAAGATCCTAAAGTTGTAATGTCGGTATTAATGAAGTTGGCGGGTGGTTCACCCACTTTAGCACCGCAACTTAATTTAGATGCCTTCGTTGACCAAGCTCGCGCTTACGATGATATTAGTAAGACTGAATTGGGTGAAATGGTCAAAGAAGCCCGTACAGCGCAGTTAAGTCATCCAGTACCAGTACTGCGAGCCAAAGAAATTGACCGTTGGTCAAGCAGTACAGAATATCAGTTACTATTGCAAAATCATGGACTGAAGTCTAATAGTGAAGTTGCATCCCAAGGTGGCTGGCGAAATTGGTAAGGATTGAGGATTAAATAAGATCCAAAATTTGTAGGTTGGGTGGAGCAATAGCGATACCCAACAGGCAGCAAAAGATATAGATTTCTTTTGAATATAGTGAGGATGTGACTTTAAATTTCACGCAGAGGAGCCACTGCGTTGGGCGGGTTCCCCGACTTGTAGCAAGTGGCGTCGCGCAGAGTTTAAACTTTGAGAAACCAGCGTTGGCAATACATTAGATAAGCAATTGCTAACCAGAATAAAACTGTTACTAGGGCGAATAAGAATGAGCCGTTGAAAGTACCTGCCCAAGATGCGAAAATATTTTGGTAAATCCAATTGTAGGTGGTTATTGCATTTTCACCCGTGCCGATCTTGGTTCTAACTAAGATTTTAATTAATAAAACCGATGCAGTGAACAGTGCGATCGCATTTAAGCCCATCACTTCAAAAGGCTTACCCCAGCGTCGTATTAGCCGCACTTCGATGAGTTCATAGCAAGCTGCTAGTAATAGTAATGCCCAACCACTGCTAAAGACAACATAGGAACTTGTCCATAATTTCTTGTTGATGGGGAATGTCCAACCCCACGCCCAACCAAGAATTAAGCAACCAATCCCAAATAATAATAACCCTAAACTTGTGCGAGATTTGACTGGCTGATTGCGTATCCATTGCCCTGTAAAGTAGCCAGCCAGGACACTAACGACGGCGGGAATGGTGCTAAATAGTCCCTCTGGATCTCCTAAATTTTTATACCCGTCACCTGCGTACAAGTGAACCTGCGGAATAATTAAGCGGTCAATATAAGCGCCAAAGTTACCTTCCCGCGTCAGTACACCTGCACCATAATCGGGAACTGGGACATACATCATCATTAGCCAGTAGCCGATGATTAATATACCTGCCAGTATCCATTGCCCTTTACGAGGTAGGTTAAGGACTATGAGGGAGGCAAACAGATATGTCAGACTGATTCTCTGTAACACTCCCATGATGCGGATATTGCTTAAATCAAAAGTCCAAATACCCTGATTCCAAAAGCCATTTAGTATTAACCCCAAGGCAAAAAGTATGGCGGCGCGGCGCAAGATACGCCAGTAAACGTCTGATGTGGGTTTGTTGACTTCGGTATACTTTGCCAAAGAAAAAGTCATGGCTACACCGACAATAAATAAGAAGAAAGGAAATACCAAATCTGTGGGTGTGCAACCGTGCCAATCAGCATGAGCTAAGGGCGGATAGACATCCCCTGCAACTCCTGCCATGTTGACAAGAATCATGCCAGCAATGGTAATACCGCGAAACACATCCAATGAAGTCAGGCGCATGGGCGGAATTTTTTGTGTGATGAAGTATCTAAAGTAACTTGCTTAATGCCAACTATCAAGCAACATATATATACATATCAATCCCTTTTAATACATTTTTCAAAACAATATTTAATAAAAAAGAACATCTCAATTTTTTCAACCACAAAGTATAAAGCTTTCATTAAACCCCTGCGTCCGTTTGTGTGAACTTATGCGTTGAAAAATAAAATCAAATAAAACGTTGAAAAACTGTAGTAATTGTTGCTAATGGAACTAAGCATTTGCAGTAAAATTCCACTTGACGAACTTAAATTCTCGGCAGAAACTTGAATCTTCACTACTTAAGGAAATTTGATAGTAGCTGTTGTTATAGCAACGCCAAAGACAAATGACAAATTTAAATAATTATCAAAAATTAATAGCATTGGCCAATGAATACGGGATTAATTGTCAAGCAGTACCAGAAGAGTGCTTAGTTGCATCTTTACCTGGATATGATGATTTCTTGTTAGCTTTTACTTGGTCTGGTGCAGTTGAGGGAGAGCCACCAGATCATGAATTAATCGCAATTAGCGTCCAAGACATTACTAAAGAAGTGACTGTTGCAGCTTGGCAGATTCCTACTTATTTATTTGGCAATGTTTTAAGGCAGGCTCAGATGCTTGTAGCGGCCCATAGAGATTTTATGAGCTGATCGATAAATTATTTGAGATAAGTATTTTTAACTGGGCGTTGTGTGTATATAATGCCCAGTATAATGCCTATGGATGAGACTTATGTCTTTAGATAGAGTCTTTATATTTAAGAAACGTTTAGGTTTGTAATGAAATGTAAAAAAGTTAATTAAAAACATGGCTGACATTGTTGATACCGCCGTAAACGCTGGTTCATTTAACACATTAGTTGCTGCTGTCAAAGCTGCTGGTTTAGTGGATACCCTCAAAGGTTCCGGCCCATTTACCGTTTTTGCTCCTACTGATGAAGCATTTGCTAAACTACCCGCAGGTACAGTAGATGCATTACTCAAGGACATTCCTAAGCTTAAGAAAATCCTGACTTATCATGTTGTTTCAGGTAAAGTATTGGCAGCCGACGTAGTTAAGATGAAGTCAGCGACTACTGTTGAAGGCAGCAAAGTGAATATTGACGCTTCCAATGGTGTCAAAATCAATGATGCTAATGTTGCAACACCCGATGTCGCTGCTGATAACGGTGTCATTCACGTTATTGATACAGTGTTAATTCCTGCATAGATTATCCGCATCAATAATCAATAGCATCGTTATCAAGTAACGATAAAATGAAAGCGATCGCCTCCCATGTACGAAGTGCGATCGCTTTTATTTGAAGCTTTAAGTTTTAGCTTAAGCTGCAACAGGTTCTAACAATTGAATGTTAGAGAACACAAATTCTTGAACAGATATTTTGCCTGCTGCTTCAGTGCGAATCTCCCGACGATTCAAAATGGAATATTCACCAACTTTTTCATATTCATCGGTAAACTCACTTCTACCACCTTTTTGTTCCCCAGTTTTGGGGTCATGATACACAGAGTCATAAGTATGGGATAGATAACCTGCCCCTGTATCGTGACTGCTGAATGTGTTAATTGTCACAAAAGTACCGTGAATTAAACGGTGAACGTGGCAAACTTCATTATTGCGGACTTTGTATTTATCACCTTCTGACTTACCACCAACTAAAATCTCCGTGGCACCGGTTTCGTCAGTGTCGCCATAGCTAAAAGTATTGGTACTATGGGTTTCTTCAAAGCTGCGACGGACGCGGTGAATAGCTATTTCCCACGCTTGTCCATGAATTGATTTTTTTGCTTGCTCGTCATCTACGTCCAATACTTCCGCCTTCAGGTTAGCGTCGATGACCACTTTACCAGTAAGTACCTTGTCGTCATATTTATAGGTAATATCTGCGCTATAACCTGGGAAACTCTTGTCCCAAGTGTAACGGTTCTCATAAGCAGCCCGGAAAAGTTCCTGAGCAGAGAGTTTTGTTACTGTCATATGCTTCTCCTAGCTTGACTAATTCTATTAGCTTTTTATCTTTGCTGGTATTAGCATAAGAGTATTCTGAAGCTCCGCATAGTCCCCAAGTGGGTACACTTATGCCTAATTTTCTTCACGCCGTATTTCAAGCGATCGCTAATGTCCGCAATGAGTCAGAATTAAGACTAGCTCTGACGGATAAAATTAGCGAACATTTTGGCGTGCAACATTGGGGGATTTATCTCCTCGATGAAAAACCAACAGCTGATATTTATCCCCAGGCTATTCCCGCAGTCTGTATGGAAAGCAATCCCGTTGGGCGCTATGTGGTTGAACGTCACGCTCCCGCCCATGAACAATCAGTATTATCCCCAGGAGATTGGAAAAATTTTTGCTCACGCCATGACCATGAACACGTAATGACCGGGCCGATTGTTTGCGATGGTAGACTTGTAGGCACACTCAACTTAGCAAGGGATAAGGGTAATCCCCCTTTTGATGCTAATGATTTAGCTGATTTAAGCGCCTTGTGCATTCATTTATCAGCAAAACTAGCAACTTTACGAGCAAAACCCCCCAAAATATCTAATTCTCAGTTAGCTAGTCCTCTCACCGCGCGGGAGTTAGAAATTGCCGAGTTAGTCGCACAGGGGTTAACTAATGCCGAAATTGGTGGAAAACTGTGGATTACCCAAAATTCTGTCAAGCAAGCCTTAAAACGGATGTTTCGCAAATTAGGAGTTTCAGCTCGTAGCGAGATGGTGGCAAAACTGCATTTAATTTCGCTGCAATAGTGGTGGATTGACACAAATCAATGTGTGCATGATCATTTTCTGTTTGGGCGGGCGAGGACGCCCACCCCACAATTATTATTTTTATGTAATATTTTAGACTTGTGACGCTGGTATAGCGATCGCTGGGCAACTTAGGATAAAAGCTGATAATGAAATCTTTACAATTAAAGTCTTTCAAGCCTGTTACCTGCTATAGAAATAAATTTTTGAACTTTTTTAATTAAGTAAATTCTGTAATACAACTTGCGTATTTAGTAGCTATCCTGTAGGTGTTAGCACATCAAAACAAAATCCGGTGATTAACCCGCACAATAAACCCAAGAGTTTACAAGATATTCTCAAACAGCGACAGCAGTCAGGTTTTGTGGGTCGTGAAGACCAGGTAAAACAATTTCGCCAAAATCTGGGATTATCCTTAGAAGATGAAAGCCGTCGTTTTTTGTTTAATGTTTGGGGTCAGGGTGGGGTAGGTAAAAGTACGCTGTTACGTCAGTTTCGCAAAATAGTAGAAGATACAAAAATCATCACAGCTTATATTGATGAAGCCGAAAAAAGTGTTCCTGAAGTTATGGGTCGCTTGGCTGAGGAGTTGGAACGACAAGGACACAAACTAACGCAGTTTGCCGAACGCTACAAAGTTTACCGCCAAAAGCGCCAAGAATTAGAAACTGATCCAGAGGCTCCCCAAGGTTTTTCGGCTTTTGTGGGCAAAACCGTTGTGAAAACTGGTGTGAAGTTGGCGCGTCGGGTTCCGGTTGGTGGTGCTGTATTCGATTTTGTAGATGAGGATACTTTGGTTTCCCAAGGCGGAGAATGGTTTTCTTATATTGCGAAGAAATTAACAAATAAAGACGAGGTGCGTTTAGTTCAGGAACCTGTGGAGGTACTGACCCCACTATTTTTACAAGATATTTTTAAGATTGCTGAGAAAACTACTATTTCCCTGTTTTTTGATACCTATGAACGCACTGGAGAGTTTCTTGATAGTTGGTTACAAGAAATTTTGGAAGGTCGTCATGGTGATGTGCCTCCCAATATATTAATCATCATTGCTGGTCGGCAGGAATTAGATAAAAATCTTTGGGCGCATTATGAAGGGTTAATGGTTCGTTTCCCTCTAGAAGCCTTTACAGAAGAAGAAGCCAAGCAATATCTCACACGCAAAGGCATTACTGATAGTCGCGTTGTTGACGTGATTTTACGCCTTTCGGGAAATTTACCTCTACTGGTGGGAATGTTAGCTGATGCTCATCCCGATGATCCTGATCAGGTAATTGAGCCTAGCAGCAATGCTGTAGAACGGTTTTTAAAATGGATTGATAATCCTAAGCATCGTCAAGTGGCTCTTGATGCCGCTATTCCTCGTTGTTTGAACCGGGATGTTGTAGCTAAGTTGAGAGGGGAAGCAGAAGCTGATGAACTATTTGCTTGGCTGAAAGAAACATCATTTGTCAATGAGCGTACTGATGGCTGGGCTTATCATGATGTCGTCAAAACGCAAATGTTACGCTACAAGCGTCTTTCATCGCCCCAAGCTTGGACTGACCTACATGGCAAGTTAGCAGATTATTACGACACCCTACGGAATGAGCTGCAACTAGAGGAAGAAAAAAAACAGCGCGACCTTGATTGGCAAAGTCACACTTTAAATGTGTTGTACCACGGCTTATGTCAATTGCCACAAAGAAGTTTACCTGTAGCTTTAAATGAATTTCTTGCTGCTCTCAAAAATAAACGCACTTTTGCTGAACAGTGGGCAGAAGTGATGCTACAAGCAGGTAAAGATACAGATTCTGGAGAAGTTCAAAGTTGGGGTGAACGGCTAGTTAATGGGTTAAAAGCTTTTGAAGAAGAACGCTGTGAAATTGCTACTGAGATGTTTACCGCACTACTAAAGGATTCCAGGATTCAGGAAAAATGGCAACCCACAGCTTTGAGTTGGCGAGGAGTGACTTATCACTTAATGGAGCGCTATCCTGAAGCACTGCAAGACTTTGACCGTGCTATTCAACTTGACCCCAATGACAAATTGGCGATCGCACTTCGGGGTGAAACTTATCATTTAATGGAGCGCTACACAGAAGCACTGCCAGACTTTGACCGTGCTATTCAACTTGACCCCAATAATCAATGGGCGATCGCACGTCGGGGTGAAACTTACCGTCGAATGGAGCGCTACACAGAAGCACTGCCAGACTTTGACTGTGCTATTCAACTTGACCCCAATGATAAACGGGCGATCGCAAATCGAGGAGTGACTTATCATTTAATGGAGCGGTACACAGAAGCACTGCCAGACTTTGACCGTGCCATTGAACTTGACCCCAAATATGACTGGGCGATCACACTTCGCGGCGAGACATATTGTTTAATGGAGCGTTACGCAGAAGCACTGCCAGACTTTGACCGTGCGATTCAACTTAACCCCAATGATCAATGGGCGATCTCACGTCGTGGCGGGATTTATCGCTTAATGGAGCGGTACACAGAAGCACTGCAAGACTTTGACCGTGCGATTCAACTTGACCCCAATGACAAATTGGCGAGCGCAGGTCGGGGTTTGACACATATTTTAATGGAGCGGTATACAGAAGCACTGCCAAATTTTGACCGTGCCATTGAACTTGACCCCAACTACAAGTGGGCGATCTCACGTCGGGGTTTTACATATTTTTTAATGGAGCGTTACACAGAAGCATTGCAAGACTTTGACCGTGCGATTCAACTTGACGCCAATGACAAATTGGCGATCACACGTCGGGGTGAAACTTACCGTCGAATGGAGCGTTACACAGAAGCACTGCCAGACTTTGACCGTGCGATTCAACTTGACCTCAATGATCAATGGGCGATCGCACGTCGGGGTTTGACATATCTTTTAATGGAGCGGTACACAGAAGCACTGTCAGACTTTGACCGCGCGATTCAACTTGACCCCAATGATGATTGGGCGATCGCACGTCGAGGTTTGACATATCTTTTAATGGAGCGGTACACAAAAGCACTGTCAGACTTTGACCGCGCTATTGAACTTGACCCCCATGATGATTGGGCAATCGCAAATCGGGGTGAAACTTATCTTTTAATGGAACGTTACACAGAAGCACTGTCAGACTTTGACCGTGCTATTCAACTTGACCCCAATGATCAATGGGTGATCGCACGTCGGGGTGAAACTTATCTTTTAATGGAGCGGTACACAGAAGCACTGCCAGACTTTGACCGTGCTATTCAACTTGACCCCAATTATCAATGGGCGATCGCACGTCGGGGTGAAACTTATCTTTTAATGGAGCGGTACACAGAAGCACTG
>NZ_CAWUDM010000047.1:0-49207 GCF_963920855.1 Nostoc sp. CCY0012
CGTGTTACTGTTTTTTCAACTTGAGACTCCAAAAAGTTTTCTGCACCACTAAGGCCAGTACCACTAAAATTGCTGAAACCAGAGAAATACACCAAGTTTTACAGCTGGCACTATTATTTGCCATCCGCGCTATAACCCCTTGCAAAATATTCAGATAACTCTGCACAGAGTTAGAATCAGGGGTTAGCTTGTGTGGTTGTGACTGCGGATTAGAGTTACTCACGGAAACTTTTCGCTACTGTTGCGGTATTTTTACACCCATTGTATATCGTTGACGCAATTCCCAAAAATCCCTAAGAGATGGAATGAAACAACCCTACCCTATTAGCCCTTATCCCCCTACCGTGTACACACAAATCATTTGATCCCCCTAAATCCCCCTTAAAAAGGGGGACTTTAAGAAATTTTCAAATCCCCCTTAAAAAGATGTGAATTTGATGAACCTCTCGCCAACAGTATCCTCTCCGAGGCGGGGCTACAGTGTACACACATCTCTGTGCTGCGTACTTCTCAAGGGGGACTTTGATTCTTTTCCCCCTTTTTCAAGGGGGGTTAGGGGGGATCGAAACGCTGCTAGGCAACTTGATAAGACTTGTGTGTACACCATAGGGGGCCACGAGTTTCCCAATCCCCAAATTTGCTACTTACAGATCACTAATTAAGGGAAGTAAACTAGAAAAAATCTAACGGCTCCTTTGGGTGCAAAACCGCTCTATGACTTTAAAAATAGATCGTGGATTGTTTAAATATGATTTCATAGATCATCACGCAATTCTGTGTGTTCCTGTTGACGCACAGGTGAAAGATGTACGTAAACGTTATCTGCAAATCGCCCGCCGCTTACACCCTGATAGCACGGCTATTACTTCAGCAGAAGAAAAACAGCTAGCTAACGAACTTTTATCAAAGTTGGTTAACCCAGCTTATGAAAAACTTTCAGCAGAACGTAGTCGCACAGAATACATCATAATTTTGTCCCAAATAGGTAAACGCTTGGTACAAGAATCTACTGCGGTGGAATGGAGTAGCGATGTGGCTAAACAGCTAGCTACTGCACCGGATATTGATCATTTCTATAAAAGTGCGATCGCTAAAATTGCAGCGACTCAATACGAATCGTTGCAGCAATCAATTTCTGTGATTGCTCAAATCAGCGAGTTGAATTTAGTTTACTTAATGCGGAGTGCTGGCAAAGTGTCCACTACGCCACCGTCATCGGCTAAACCTCCAAGTAGTTCAGGTACAGCAAGGACAAATACAGCACCACCTCCCCCACCTCCCCCAAAAGAAGATTCAGCAGTTGAACAGTATGTCCGCCGCGCTCAAAGTTTAATTGACAAAAACCAACTGGCTCAAGCCAAGGTTGAGTTACAGGATGCTTTGAAGCTAGAACCTAAGAATAGTCGTTGTCATAGTTTGATTGCTTTGGTGTATTTGAAGCAAAATTTACTGAAGCTGGCCAAAGTTCATTTTGATAATGCTCTAAAATTAGACCCCAAAGATGAAACAGCGTTGACATGGAAACCTAAAATAGAAAAGGCTTTGGGTCAACAATCCAGTGGCTCGAAAGTTACTTCACCTCCTCATGATGGAACTAAACAACCAGATAAGTCTGGAGGTGGGGGTTTGTTTGGTGGTTTGTTTGGTGGGAAGAAAAAATAATGGTGTATCAACCAGCAGCGGGAGCTAGGGATTTATTACCTTTAGACGTGGCTCAAAAACGCTGGATTGAAGACAGGTTACAGCAAGTGTTTCACCGTTGGGGATATCACAGGATTATCACCTCAACGTTGGAACGCATGGATACACTCATGGCGGGGGAAGCAATTCAACGCCAGATGGTAATTCAATTGCAAAATGGTGAAGATGAAGAGTTAGGCTTACGTCCAGAATTGACAGCTTCTATTGCTCGTGCAGTGGCTACGCGCATGGCAGATGTCAGTTATCCGCAACGGCTTTACTACAATGCTAATGTCTTCCGCCGCACCTGGGAAAACAGGCACAATCGCCAGCAAGAATTTTATCAAGCCGGGGTTGAGTTGTTAGGTGTAGGCGGATTGCTTTCTAATGCAGAAGTGCTACTGTTGGCGGCTAATTGTTTAGCAGCACTCGGTTTGCAAAATTGGCATTTAGTTTTAGGGGAAGCGGGAATCACGCGATCGCTCCTTGATGCCTTTCCGGTAAATCTCCAAGCTAAAGTTCGTAGTGCCATCGCCCATCTCGACCGCATTGCCATAGATACTTTACCCTTGAGTGATGAACTGTGCGATCGCGCCAGAATCATGATGGATTTGCGCGGTTCTAGTGCAGATGTCTTGCAAAAAGTTAGCAGCCTCGGTTTAGATGCAGAGCAACAAGAGGTAGTAAATAACCTGAAATCTCTGGTAGAGTTATTAGAATCAGAAGGGGATATCCCGTTAATTCTTGACCTCAGCTTAATCCAAACCATCGACTACTACACTGGTATCGTCTTTGAAGTCGTCAGCAATGCTAACTCGCAAGCACGGGTTTTAGGGCGTGGTGGTCGCTATGACAAGCTGCTGGGACTATATCATCCCCAAGGAGAAGATATCCCTGGAATTGGCTTTGTACTTAATATCGAAGATTTATACCAAGTTCTTTTATCTACTCAGCAATTGCCACAAGCAACCCCAGCTAGCAACTGGTTAGTAGTTGCAGAAGCACCACATGCTGAAGCTGCTGCCTTTGCCTACGCACAAAAACTGCGGGATTCAACAGACTTGGTAAGAGTAGAAATGGATTTAGGTGGCAGAGATGCAAAAGCCATTAGAAAATATGCAAGCGATCGCGGCATTGCCCAAATCGCTTGGATGAAATCTGATGGTTCACCCACAATTGAATCATTGGGTTAAGTAGGGACTGGGGACTGGGAATTAGGGAATAGGGATATAGACAATAGGTAAAATAGGTAAAATTTTGGTTATAGCCAGAAGTATATCCCCCCTGCTCCCTGCTCCCTGCTCCCCTGCCTCTTCTCCCTGCTAGGCTAGATATAGCTGATCCGAAAGATAGGGAATCGAGAAAATGCCACACACTATTGTTACTGATGTTTGTGAAGGTGTAGCTGACTGCGTAGATGCTTGTCCTGTAGCTTGCATTCATGAAGGCCCTGGTAAAAATGTCAAGGGAACCGATTGGTATTGGATTGACTTTGCTACTTGCATCGATTGTGGTATATGTATCCAAGTTTGTCCTGTAGCAGATGCGATCGTTCCAGAAGAACGACCTGATTTGCAAAAAACACCATAAAATTTGCTAGTCAACAGTCTCGAAGTTATTTTTAACTTGACTGTTGACCTCATAATTATTATTTAATGACTAATTACTAATGAATAATGACTATTTACTAGAAGTTGAAAATGTCCACGCTGGATATATTAAAGATGTAGATATTCTCCAAGGGGTAAATTTTTATGTAGCACCAGGGGAATTAGTCACAGTCATTGGCCCTAACGGTGCTGGTAAATCTACCTTAGCAAAAACTATTTTTGGGCTGTTGACTCCCCACACAGGCACAATTACTTTTAAAGGTGAAAATATTGCCGGGCTAAAGTCAAATCAAATTGTCAGAAAGGGAATGTGCTATGTACCGCAAATTTCTAATGTTTTCCCTTCTTTAAGTGTAGAAGAAAATCTAGAAATGGGGGCTTTTGTGCGTAATGTTGCCCTCAAACCCTTAAAAGATAGGATATTTACGATGTTTCCCCGATTAAGCGATCGCCGTCGTCAACGTGCTGGTACTCTATCAGGTGGGGAACGCCAAATGTTGGCAATGGGTAAGGCTTTGATGTTGGAACCTAGTTTACTGCTATTAGATGAACCTTCTGCGGCTTTATCTCCTATCTTAGTCACCCAAGTATTCGAGCAAATTAAACAAATTAACCAAACAGGTACAGCCATTGTCTTAGTAGAACAAAACGCTCGTAAAGCTTTAGAAATGGCTGATCGTGGTTATGTACTTGAGTCGGGACGAGATGCAATCTCTGGCCCTGGTCAAGAATTATTGCATGATCCGAAAGTGGGTGAATTATATTTAGGTGCTGGTAAAGCGCATTAAACTCTATTCCATTTCCCATCCACAGCAGAGTAAGCTAAGTTATGCAGTGTGCTTACCCAAAGGGAGATTGGGGGTATGAAAACTCTTGAAGAAATCAAGCAATGGCTTGTACAGCACAAGTCAGTGTTGCAGGAACATTATAAAGTCAGAGAGCTAGGTATTTTCGGCTCTTACATTCGGCAAGAGCAGACAGAAACCAGTGATGTAGATTTGCTGGTGGAATTTTCTGAGACACCAAGCTTGTTAAAGTTTGTTAATTTAGAGAACTATCTCAGTGACAATCTGGGAGTTAAGGTCGATTTAGTACATAAGGGCGGTTTAAAGCCTCGCATTGGAGAGCGAATTTTGGCAGAGGTGGTTTACCTTTGACCAAGCGACAACTAGAAGACTACTTACAAGATATTTTGGATGCCATTGCTGCCATAGAGCAATTTACAGCAGTTATTAAGTTTGAAGTTTTTTCTCAAAACTTAGAAAAAGTTTTCGCAGTTTCCAGGGCAATTGAAATTATAGGCGAAGCTGTGAAACGAATACCTGAGTCGGTGAGAAGTCAATATCCTGATATTCCTTGGAGAGATATTGCCGGAATGCGAGATAAACTGATTCACGATTATTTTAATACAGACGTAGAAATTCTCTGGAAGGCAGTTCAGGAGGATATTCCCAAGTTGAAAGTAATGATTTCAGATGTTTTGAGTGACATACAGTCAACATAGATTAAGCACAAAAGGGTTTGATTATCCCCTTTGTGCTATTTGCAGTATCCTGGGGCCAGATGATAGACACCTAGGTTTTTAATATTCTGGAACTGATGGATCTATTTCCTTACTCCAAGCATTAATTCCGCCTTTAACATTAGTCCCCTCAATACCTGCTTCTTTGAGGATACCCAAAGCTTTGGCAGAGCGTCCGCCCAGCTTACAATGGGCAATTAAGCGGTGACCATTGAGTATTTCTTTGACTTTGGCTACACCATCGCCATTTTCAATGTCTGGTAAGGGTATTAATACGGAACCAGGAATTTTGGCAATTTCGTATTCATGAGGATTACGGACATCCAACAGCACAAAATCCTTTGCACCGCTATCGAGTAATTCCTTTAATTCCTTGACGGTCATTTCTGACATTTCCATCTGCTGTTTTGCCTCCTCTGCCTTAGCTTGCGGAATCCCGCAGAATTGTTCGTAGTCTATCAGTTTTTCAATAACTGGGCGAATGGGATTAGGACGCAGCTTTAATTCCCGGAATTTCATTGCTAAGGCATCGTACAACAGTAATCGCCCACTTAAGGTATTACCTTGTCCCATGACAATTTTCACTGTTTCTGTCGCCTGGATCAATCCAATAATTCCTGGTAAAATTCCCAGTACGCCACCTTCTGCACAAGAAGGAACCATTCCTGGTGGTGGTGGTTCTGGGTACAAGTCACGATAGTTGGGCCCACCTTCGTAGTTAAAGACTGTGGCTTGTCCTTCAAAACGAAAAATGGAGCCGTAAACGTTAGGCTTATTTAGTAATACACAAGCATCGTTGACGAGATATCTGGTAGGGAAGTTATCAGTCCCATCCACGACGATATCGTAAGGCTTAATGATATCTAGGGCATTTTCCGAACTCAGGCGAGTTTCGTACAAATCAACCTGACAATAGGGATTAATTTCGTGAATGCGGTGTTTTGCTGATTCAATCTTGGGTTTACCTACCCAGGATGTACCGTGAATTACTTGGCGTTGGAGATTGGAAGTATCGACGACATCGAAGTCAACAATACCAATGCGGCCAATACCGGCGGCGGCTAAATATAAAAGTAATGGCGAACCGAGTCCACCAGTCCCGATACATAATACACTGGCCGATTTTAGGCGCTTTTGTCCTTCTAGTCCCACTTCTGGCAAAATCAGATGGCGGGAATAGCGTTCGTAATCGTCTTTAGTCAACTGGATTTCATCCAGATTGGGATTGAGCATAGCAGTTATGGTAGATCAGCGAAGAATATTGATCCTATCGAAAAACGATATCCGTAGTTGAATTAAATTATGTTTTCAATTGTCTCTGCTTGAAACTGGTGACTATCATCAAGACTCCAGCTTTGGAGTTGACTAGCTTTGCCGTTTTGAACGGAAACTATTATATACGAGTATTCTGGCCAAGCATAGAGGCGATCGCATTCTGAAGGTGTAGCGGAATTATCGGGGTGGGAGTGATAAATACCGATAATATTCAGTGAGCGATCGCGTGCTTGTTTTTGGGCTTGTAACATGATTTGGGGAGCAATTGCATATCGCCGTCTGGTACTATCTACTGTATGGTCACCTGGAAAATTAGCTGCTTGACTCTTCCAGGCGTTTTCTGTAGATATTACTTCTATGACAGTTTTACCCCCGCTAGCTAGATCACCAAGAATTAGTCCGCAGCATTCTTCGGGGTAGGTGCTTTCAGCATGGGTGCAGATAATTTGCAAGTGTTTGGGGAGGAGTCTGAGAACCACAGAATCTGGCTTAAAAATTGTGACTTTGCTTGTCAATATAAGATGCTAGCAATTCCTTCACTTCTACTACATCCCTAATCAGGCGATCGTAGTCAGCCGATTCCAGCATATGCAACTCATAGCAAAGCAGCAGGTAATATTCCACTTCAATGACTGCATCCCTGGCCATTTCCAAAAAATCTAGTTGGTCTTCGTAGTCATCGCGATCGCATCCCTGAGCTATTTTAATGGGAATGGCCGCACAAGCTAACCTAATTTGTTGTGTGAGTCCCAGTAATTCCTCTTCAGGAAAGTTTTTAGTAATTTCATAGACTGCAACTGTCAGTTCATGGGCTTTTTCCCACTCTGGGATTTCTCTAAAGTCTGTCATTTTAATATTGGTATCCTTGAAACTGAATCGGGTGACCAATGCCTACCTATATCATATGCCACTAATTCTGGTGCGGATATTTGAGCTAGCTTGTTCAAGTTGGTCGTGAGTTTATCTGAACACCAGTAATTTTAGTTCATTGGACATGGCAACTGTGCTAAAAATTTGAGCATTGCTGAAGTTACTGTATCTGATGACTCAATTAAAAAGCCATGACCACCACGGTCAATCACTACTAGTTCAGCTTTGGCAATACCTTGAGCGAGTTGCTGAGAAAACTTCACTGGGGTGAGAATGTCTTGTCTGCCAACTAAAATCAGGGTGGGACAGTGAATGTGTTGCAGCCGGTCTTTTGTATCACTGGCAAGGATAGCCCGACTATGATAATACAGTGTGTGCGGCGCTGGGGGAAATGGATAATTAACTGCCCACTCAATCAGTTGTTCCACCATAGCGGGAATAGCATAGAAGTCGTCGCTAAATATCCAGGGTAAGACAACTTTTTCATACAGTTGCAAATCTATACTCTGGGGTAGGTCGCCCCATGTCTCGATGACACTATTAAATCGTGCATCCCCCTTGGCTAAGGAAGATAGTAAAGTCAGGCTTTTGACTTTTTCGGGGTTGGCTATTACTAGTTCTTGAGCAATTTGACCACCCATTGAATGACCTACTGCGTTTACGCTGTCAATACCGATGTGATCCAGTAATGCAGCTACATCATTTGCCATCTGCTGAATACTATAAGGACTGTCGGGAGCAGAACTTCGCCCCATCCCGCGATTATCTAAACGAATTACTTGATATTGGGAAACGAGTGCAGGCATGATTAACGACCAATAGGAATGATCACATAAGAAGCCAGCAATTAATAGTAACGGCTCTCCTGTTCCTTTGATGTCGTAGAATAAATCAATTCCGTTAACCTGGACTTTGGGCATTTGTTTTCATATGAGTTAGCATTAATCGCCTTTTGAGGTCAAAACTTTGTGTTGGAAGGCTGAATAGTCAGGAGTAAAAGCCAATTTTTTGCTGCTTATTTGAGTTTAAAGTTTAAACTGTCCAATTCGCTGTAATCAAGTTTGGCACTTTGCTAAAGTCACTATTGTTGCGAGTCTTGCGCTCTTAATTCTTCAAATATAGCTACTGCTCCAGCATCGAATGGTAAGATTGGGGCTGCTGAAAACCCTCGAATGATTTCCATCAGCAGGGTATATCCTCGAACTGTATCACTAGGTGTTTGGGAGCGAGTGATAAAGGTATGAGCGCCAATTACTTGCTCATGAAAACTGATGATAGAAAAAGCAAAATCTGTAGGCTGATACTGAGAAATCCGAGCAGCTAATGTCAAAAACTCTGCTCCTGAGCGTCGTTGAAGAAAACTGATGTGGTCAGTGTCCAGTAGATATCTCACAGTTACTCACCATTTTCTTCTGTGAAGATATCAGCATGGCGCAGTGACCGTCCATATTCTAAAGCTTCCAAAAATGCTCGTTCATCAGAGATGGAGCCAATCACCTTCTCAAGCCAATTACTAGAGGTAGGCGCATCAATAACTCGGCGTTTAAGATCCGCAACTGTTTGTTCAAGAGTTGCTAAACGTTGTTCAACATTCGCTTCATCTAACATAATTTGCTCTCAAACTTTAATTTCAATGATAGGATAGTGCGTCTAAGTGATTAGTTAAGCCGTAATCCAAATCTTGATACATTAATAAATTCAAGAGATATAAATCAAATCTTTGTAAACCAATCCATATCAACGTCAATAGACTCAATCATTGTAATTTTGACACCAAGACCCAGTTCTTTCAAGCGTTGCACCAATTGCTCACCATCTATCAAATCAATTGGTGGCGCACCATCTCTTGTTGCTTCTTTGATTGCATCTCTAGTAAATGTACCTGTAGTGATAAGCAACCCTTTATCAGTGCGTCCTTGCATTGCTCCACGAAAATCTCGAATTTGTCCTGCTGTTACTGAACCCTGATAACGCTTGCATTGAAAGAGAACATGAAAGCTCAAAAACCCATTGATACGGGCAATACCAACCCCATCAATTCCACCATCGCCTGATTTGCCTGTAACCTGTACTTGAATAAAACCAGATTCACGTAATAGACGTTGTACTAAACGCTCAAAGGCAGAAGGTTCGAGCGATAGCAAAATTTTATGAAGCTGTTGATGCCATGCAAGTTCTTCTAGTGTTTCAATAGCAATAGTCTCAACTGTCTCATCTAAAGTATCTGAAGGAGTAGCTTTGTTTTTGTCAGCCTCTCGAACGGCTTTCACAATTTCCTTGGCATCCAAGTCATCAAGATTGATAGAAGTTGAAACTAAAGACCATATTCCACGTGATGAGTTTTGCAAAATTCCATACTTCTTCAAATAAGTACGAGTCCATGCAAGTCTGTACTCAACTTCAGTTTGTGATGTGCTTCCGTGAGAAATTTCCAGTATCTTGTCGGGCAAATTTAGAAGTTGCACTACTTTGTCATAAATTTCTTCAGTTGTACCAGAACCACCCAACATTTGCAGAGCTTGAATTGCGGGTAAGAGCATTAAATCAAATGTTGGAACTGTGGATGCGGTTCGCTTCATAATTGAAACTATTGAGTGTATTTATAAAAATATAGTTTTGTCAAATAATTGAATTTATTTTATTTAATTATGAATAACAATGCCTAAATTAGTGTGACATTTACTGCATGGAACCACCTCAGTAGTATCATTGATAAAAATATAGAAGGGCAGGCTTTGCGGCCTACCCTACAAGATTGATTTTATTTACTTGCAAAGTGTTGTATCAAGTGTGAATTGTATTTGCTGATTGGTTGAATAGCAATTCTCTTGATTTTTCTATATCTAATGTTTGGTCTTTGAAGGCTTCGGCTTTTTGGTAGGCGCGCATGGTGGCTGGACGCGCTTGAATTGTCTCAAACCAGCGCTTGAGATGGGGAAAGTCTTCTAGGTTTTGGCTTTGGCTTTCATAAGGTACTATCCACGGATAAGCAGCGATATCCGCGATGGAATAATCGCCTGCAACAAATTCTCTATCTGCTAGGCGTTTGTTGAGTACTGCATATAAGCGCCCTGTTTCTTTGACGTAGCGGTTAATGGCATAGTCAATTTTTTCGGGTGCATATTTGTTGAAGTGATGGTTTTGTCCTGCCATTGGCCCTAAACCTCCCATCTGCCAAAATAACCACTGGAGGACTTCTACTCGATCGCGCACATTTTGGGGAATTAATTTTCCGGTTTTTTCTGCTAAATACAGCAAGATGGCACCAGATTCAAATACGGAAATGGGCTGATCTCCGCTTGCCGGTTCATGGTCAACAATGGCTGGGATGCGATTGTTGGGAGAAATTTTGAGAAAGTCTGGCTGAAATTGTTCTCCAGCACCAATATTGACAGGAATAATAGTATATGGTAAGCCGACTTCTTCAAGAAATATGGTGATTTTATGACCGTTAGGAGTCGTCCAATAATAAAGCTCAATCATTGGTAATTTTCCTTTGTTTTGCGCTTTTTTGATGCAGGCGGATGTGCATTAAGCTTGATATGGTTGACCGATTTTGTCTACAGAGACTTTATGAGATAGTGGCAAGCGACCTGGATTTAAGCGTGGTTCGGCTGCATAACCTACAGGTACTAAAAGGGCGATCGCAATATCTGGATCGGCTGCACCAATTACTTGTTTAACTTGTTCTTCAATCCAACCATTCATAAAGCAGGTGGATAAACCTAAGCTTTCTGCGGCTAATACTAAATGAGTTGCAGCAATCACCGCATCTTTAATGGCATATTCCCGGCGTTTGTCTCCTAGCCCTTCTTGAAATTGGGGAATGGCATTTTTAAAGTAGTTTACCGTACCTTCATTCCAAGCTCCAGTGGCCATCGCCTGCTCGTAAATCGGTGTTAAGTCTTGTTCACCTGCATTGGGATCGGCGGCAAATACAAAGGTAACAGGCGCTTGAATAATTTGCTGTTGATTCCAAGCTGCTGCTGCTAGGGCAGCTTTTTGCGCTTCATCTTGAATGAGTATGATTTGCCAATCCTGGATGTTAAAACTACTAGGGGCCGCTATGGTCAAATCTACCAATTGCTTGAGTAATTCTGGGTCAATGGGGTCTGTTTTAAAAGTTTTGATAGAACGACGTTGAAGTATAGCTTGCGGTACATCTAAAGGGCGAACTTGGGTGGTAGGATTCACGCGATTCTCCTGATAATTTAGATTGAAAAACTACTTTCCATTATGGATGAGGGAGATGAGGGAGATGAGGGAGATGAAAAACAAAGATGTTGGTAATCACCGAAAATCTTTTCCCCCTCCACCCTGCTCCCCTGCTTGTTCACCCCCAACTCCCGACTCCCGACTCCCCATTCTTATACTTGTTGAATATGCTGACCTAAAGTTTTAGCCAAAGTGGTTTTTTGCACTGCACCCACGACTATATCAACCTGTCTCCCTTCCTTAAATACCATCAGTGTAGGAATGCTGCGAATGCCATAATGGCTGGCAACAGTGGGATTTTGATCTGTGTTTAATTTAACTACTTTTACCTGTCCTGCATATTCGCCTGCCAGTTCATCGACAACTGGAGTCACCATCCGGCAAGGGCCACACCACGGCGCCCAAAAGTCCACTAATACTGGGATTGTACTATCCAGTACTTCTTGTTTAAATGTGGCTTCTGTGACATTTGTAACGGATGACATATTTGCCCCCTTGTTTTTATTCTATTGTTCGGAAATATCGAACAAATAAAATATACGCCCTTTTACGAGATAATGCAAGTATGAGATTTTTGTATCACCCAGACCGAAAAGACATTTTTTTACCAGGAGTGCTGTATGCCTTGGGCGACCCAGTGCGGCTAGAAATTGTGAAGATTCTGGCAACCGAAGGGGAGCAGTGCTGTGCTGGGTTTGATTTTGCGATCGCTAAGTCAACGATGTCGAATCATTTTAAAATTTTACGCGAGTCAGGAGTGATCTTGACTCACAAAGAAGGTACACAACACATCAATAAATTGCGGCGTGAAGATTTAGAAATCTTATTTCCGGGGTTACTGGATGCGGTGTTGCGGTCGGCGCCACCATTGCTAGTGGATCATCGTTCCACAGTTAATAGTCGTTAGATACTTGAGAATTTTCGGGTTTTAGTTCTCTGCCATTGTTGATGTTGTTGTTTTCCTGCATTAATGGGAGTTTGATCGTAAAGGTAGAACCCTGTTCTTTCCCCAAGCTTTGGGCGGAAATTAGCCCACCGTGGAGTTCTACTAAATGGCGGACAATAGACAATCCTAACCCCAAGCCACCATGCGATCGCGTTGTCGTACTATCAGCCTGGCGAAAACGTTCAAACACTTTAGGTAAAAAATCTGAGGTAATACCTATGCCTGTATCAATAACTTGGATTTGGGCATAAGTAGTTTTAGAGAAACGCAGAGGGGCGGAGGTGGAAGATATCTGAACTTTTTCTTGAGGAAACAACTCTTGTGCTTCCCATGCTTCTGGTTCTATAGCTTGTAACCGGACTTCGACTTTGCCCCCTGCGGGAGTAAACTTAATAGCGTTAGTCAGTAAATTCCACACTACTTGCTGTAACCGGGCTGGATCACCACAAACCGCGCCGAGGGAAGTCTCCAGAGTAGTATTTAATTCGATTCCTTTGGTTTCTGCTAAGGGTCGCACAGCCTCCAAAGCCGCCTCAATGACAGAAATCAGATTGACAACGGATAAATGTAGTCTTAGCTGGCCACGAATAATCCGCGAAACATCTAAGATATCCTCAATCAGCTTCATTTGAGATGTGGCATTTCGTTCAATAGCATCTAGGGCCCGGGCTGTAGCTTTTTCGTCAAGTTTCTTGGAACGCAGGATTTTTGACCAGCCCAACATGGAAGTCAAGGGTGTGCGGAGTTCATGGGAAAGTACGGCTAAAAACTCGTCTTTCATGCGGTTGGTGGCTTCTGCTTCTTGTCTAGCCGTTTGTTCGCGAATTATTTGCGCGCGAACTTCTTCAGCCTGCTTACGTTCAGTAATATCTTCAAGAGTCCCTACATAACCGAGTAATTCACCTTGACTAGAAAGCATTGGTGACGATCGCACCTCAACCCAACGGATACTACCATCAGAATTTTGAAACCGAAAATCTGCCGAATATTCTTGACCTTGACAAATATAAGTAGACCAAGTAGAGATCGCTCGTTCTTTTTCTTGGGGATGTACACATTCTAGCCATCCTTGGTCACAATTATTTACCAAACTACAGTCACAAATTTCCTGATAACAAGGATTCGTATAAGTAAACCGCCCCTCAGTATCCGTTTCAAAAATGCCAATGGGTGAACAAGTACTCAGTGAACGAAACCGCTCTTCGCTTTGTTTGAGTTCAGTATTCATCGCGCTGAGTTGGAGTGCTTGTTCCCGGACTGCTTGTGTTTTTTTAAACAGTTCGACAAACACCGTCACCTTAGAAATCAATATATTGGTATTTAAGGGTTTTAGTAAATAATCAACGGCACCTGAAGCATAACCTTTAAACAGCATTTGGTCGCTAGTACTAAAGGCAGTCAGAAAAATAATTGGAATGTGACGCGATCGCCCCCTACTACGAATTAGGGTAGCAGTTTCAAAGCCATCAATACCTGGCATTTGTACATCCAGCAGAATTACCGCAAAGTCCTGATGCAATAGACACCTTAAAGCTTCTTCTCCAGAAGTGGCTTTCACTAGGTTTTCTCCTAGGTTTTCCAAAACTGCTTCTAGTGCCAGTAAATTTTCCAGCTTATCATCCACCAAGAGGATGTTTACTTTGGGTTCCGGCTGCATGAGTTTCTTTCACTAAATGCTTGATTACAATCGCTGACAACAGCAGATTGCTTGAATTATTATGACACGACTAGCCATTTATCTTGCCCAGCTACTAACACTCAGCATTGTTATGTAAGGGATTTGCTAATCCAAGCTACCCTTTCTCCCCCTGCTCCCCCTGCTCCCCTGGATGACAAAGACTAACCAGTAATTTGGCAATCTGCGTCAGAGGGACAATCCAATCTACTGATATGGCAGAAATTGCCGCTTCTGGCATAATGGCACTTTCAGCAGTACTTGGTTGTTGCACAATGGTAATTCCTCCCCGCGCTTTTACCTTTTTTAAACCTTGTGTGCCGTCATGATTGGCACCTGTTAAAATAACACCAATAGCTTGGTCAGCATAGATATCGGCTGCTGACTCAAATAGCACATCTATTGATGGTCTAGCGTAAGAAACAGGATCATCTGTAGAGAGAGCAAAATAACCTGGTTCAATGAGTACGTGATAGTCGGCTGGAGCTAGGTAGATTTTTCCTGGTAATATTTCATCTTTATCTTGGACTTCTTGAATCGGCAAACACGTATGTTCTTGCAATAATTCTTCCATCGTGCCGTCAGAGTTTTTATGCCGATGTTGGACAATGACAATTGGCACTAAGAAGTCTGCTGGTAAATTTGCCAGGACTGTTTTGAGTGCAGATAATCCCCCAAGGGAAGTGCCAATTACTACAACTTTAAAGGACACTAGTTAAGCCTCCGGTAAAGCTTTTCACCTTTGGCTATCTCATAATAATACTGCTCGTAAGGAGTAAATCTCAGCGATTCTTGCCGACCTAAACCTAAGATGCCAAAGTTGCAAAGACTGTTGTAAAACAGTTCGTGGACTTGTTTTTGCAGTATCTGATTAAAATATATTAAAACGTTTCGACAAAGAATGACATGAAATTCATTAAAAGAACTGTCAGTGGCTAAATTATGTTGAGCAAAGATGACATTTTCCCTCAGGGATGCTCGAAATATGGCATTATCATAAGCCGCGGTGTAGTATTCTGAAAAAGACCTTTTGCCACCTGCTTTCAGGTACAGTTGAGTATACTCTTGCATCATCCTCAAAGAAAAAATTCCACTTTTAGCATTTTGTAGTACCTTGCTGTTGGTGTCGGTAGCATATATTCGACAACGGTGGTAAAGTTTTTCTTCTTCTAACAAAATCGCCATTGAGTAGACTTCTTCTCCAGTTGAACATCCAGCGTGCCAGATGCGAATAAAAGGATAGGTGCGTAACAATGGAACTACTTGATTTCTAAAGGCGAGATAAAAACTGGGGTCACGAAACATTGATGTGACATTTACAGTCACACCCAACAAAAATCTCTCTAAACAGGTGCGATTGTGCAGTAATCGCTCTTGCAATGTCGAAATATTGCTTATACCTTCTACGTGCATAAAGCTTTTAATCCGACGTTTGAGGGAAGAAAGAGCATAATTACGAAAGTCGTAACCATAGTACTGATATACCCCCTCTAATAGCAACTTGATTTCGATGTCCTCCAAACTAGCTTTTGGCAGATTCATAATCATGAGGATAATCAAGTTAAAGTCAACACCACTAATTCAATCATTACAGATTTCAGCTAGGAAATTTCTGAATGTTTTTGCTGATGAATTTTGCTGTTGCCAAATATTTTGTGCCAATAAACACTATTAGCGATAACACAAAATATATTAAACAAATACGATCGCCTGGCTAATTTCCTCGTACTATCTATATAACCATACCCGCAGCAGTGAAAGTAATTGTTCGGTATCCACTGGCTTAGTAATGTAATCAGAAGCACCAGCATCAATACACTTTTCGCGATCGCCTGGCATGGCTTTGGCTGTTAAAGCAATAATTGGTAATGAGCGGAATTGCGGTTGCTTGCGGATGGCAATGGTTGTTTCATAACCATCCATTTCTGGCATCATGATATCCATTAACACAGCATGAATGTCGGGATGCGCTTGCAGCATTTCAATGCCATCTCTGCCATTTTCGGCAAATAGTACTTCCATGTGATAGCTTTCTAAAAAGCTGGTAATGGCAAAAATATTCCGCAAATCGTCATCTATAATCAGAGTTTTGCGGTTAGCTAGCACTGGATCTGTTTGTCGCAACTGTTCTAGCATCTGACGCTTGGGCTGGGGCAAGTTTGCCTGTACTCGATGTAAAAATAGAGCAGTTTCATCAAGTAAACGCTCAGGCGATCGCACATTCTTAATAATAATCGTCTCTGCCAATCGTCTGAGTTGGGTATCTTCTTGTCTGGTTAATTCTTTACCTGTGTAAACGATGATTGGCAGTTTCAATAAACTGGATTGTTGTTTGATTTGTTCAATTAGTTCTAAACCAGTCATATCCGGCAGACCTAAGTCTAGCACCATACAATCAAATCGCTGTGATTGCAGAATTTCTAGGGCTGCGGTTCCTGTATACACTGCCGTACTTTTGACATCGCCATTACCAATCAATTCAATAATACTTTGAGCTTGTACAGGATCATCTTCCACTACTAACAGAGTTTTGACTTTACGTTCAATAAAGCTTTTAATTTCAGTCAATGCTTGATTGAGCTTTTCTGGAGATATGGGCTTTTGCAGATGGGTAATTGCTCCTAGCTGTAATCTGCGTTGTTCTCGATCATCGACAGACAAGATGTGTACAGGGATGTGTCTGGTTTCCGGATCACGCTTGAGACGATCCAGCATTGTCCAACCGTCCATATCTGGCATATGAATATCCAGGGTAATGGCATCAGGTTTATATTGTTGGGCTAACGCCAGTCCTTCTTTACTCTGTAAAGCCACAATGACTTTAAAACCCTGTTCACGGGCTATTTCTAAGAAAATACGGGCAAATTTATCATCATCTTCGACAATGAGTAAAACGCGATCGCCTGGTTGAATTTGCTGGCGATCATCGGGAATTGACTCAATTGGAGTGGGAATTATTGTTGCTGCTGGATTTGCAACTGGGGAAAGAGGTGGGGAAGATATAACTTCTTTTTCCGTGATGGCTTTGGGAATTGCTGTTAGTTCATTAACTGTGTAAGTCTGGGGTAAATAAAGAGTAAAAATACTTCCCTGTCCTCCTTGACTAAATAACTCAATTCTGCCCCCCAATAGTTGCGCTAACTCACGGCTAATGGACAAGCCTAAACCAGTTCCCCCATACTTGCGGCTAGTGGTACCGTCTGCTTGCTGAAATGCTTCAAAAATAATCTTTTGTTTTTCTTCAGGAATACCAATTCCTGTGTCACTGACAGCAAATGCAATCATGGGACTACCATTTTTGCTAATCTCTTCAGTCACCCTAATTTGTAATTTGACGCTGCCTTTTTCAGTGAACTTAAAAGCATTAGCAAGCAGATTTTTCAATATTTGTTGCAAACGTTTAGAGTCGTTAGCAATGGCATTTGGTAATTTATCATCCAGTTCCACTGCAAAATTGAGTTCTTTATCTTGAGCAATTTGACGAAAAGTCCGATCTAATGATGCCTGCAAATCGACAAAGGTGACTTGCTCAATATCTACTGCTAGGGTTCCCGATTCAATTTTGGCTAAATCTAAGATGTCATTAATTAATTCTAATAAGTCTGTGCCGGCAGCATAAATTGTCTGGCTATACTCTACCTGCTTGTCTGTTAAATGACCTTCGGTATTATCTGCCAGTAATCTTGCTAAGATTAACAGGCTATTAAGTGGCGTTCGCAATTCATGGGACATATTCGCCAGAAATTCGGATTTATATTTGGAAGATAAAGCCAGTTGTTTGGCCTTTTCTTCCAAAGACTGTCTGGCTTGCTCAACCTCACGATTTTTACGCGCAACTTCCCGATTTTGCACCTCAAGTAATTCGGCTTTTTCTTCTAATTCTTCATTTAGTTGCTGCAATTCTTCATTAGACTGTTTCAATTCCTCTTGTTGCTGCTTCAAGAGAAATTGCGATTCTTCTAACTCTTGCGCCTGCTGTTCTAAGCGTTGATTGCTTTGCTTGAGTTCTTCTTGCTGGAGTTGTAGTTCTTCTGTTAAAGCTTGAGACTCGTTTAACAAATCTTGTGTTTGAGCGTTGGCCGCAATATTATTTAAAAATATCCCAATAATTTCACTTAATTGTTCTAAAAATTGCAATTGTAGATGACCAAATTGCTGCAAAGAAGCTAGTTCAATTACAGCCGTTACCTGATTTTCAAATAGTACAGGTAACACAATAATATTTAATGGTAATGCGGCACCCAAGCCGGAATTAATACGAATATAATCACTAGGTACATCAGTTAAGAGAATTTTTTGTTTTTCTAAAGCACATTGCCCTACCAATCCTTCACCTAAGCGGAATTGATTAGATAAATGTTTGCGCTCTTGATAAGCATAACTACTCAGCAACTTTAAAACAGGCTCTTGGTAAGCCTCATCCATTAAATATAAAACCCCTTGCTGGGCGCCAACCAATGGTGCCAAATTGGACAAAATCATCCGAGATACGCCTTCTATATCTCGCTGTCCTTGAAGCATCTGGGTAAATTCAGCTAAATTAGCATTAAACCAATTTTGCTCCTCATTTTTTTGTGTGATATTTTGCAGATTAGCGATCATCTGTTTGAAAGTACGCGACAATATACCAATTTCATCCAGGCGATCGCTCTTTGGTAAACTTACAGATAAATTCCCCGCAGCAATCTCTTCCGCTGCATCAGAAAATTGCTTCAGTGGCTGGGAAATATGCCTAGATAACCAGAATCCAATTAAAGCTATGACTAGAGCCACAAAGGGAATACTAAAAGTAATACTATTTACAGTCCTTTGAGCAGCCACCCCTGCTTGTTCAGAGCGCTGCTGTAGGCGCAAATTTTCCTCTGCTTCAATTTCCTGGATGATCTGCCGAATTGCATCCATCAGTTGCTTACCCTGATCTCCCTGGACAGCTTTTTGAGCCGCTTCCCATCCTTGAGTTTCTCGCAAATTGAGAACTGCTTGCATGACAGCGATTCGCTCATTAATCAGTGGCTGTAACCTATTTAGTCGGTTTTGTTGTCCAGGATTATCTGCTAGTAACCGTTTAAGTTCTTGAAACGTTTCATCTAGCACTTTGATGGCAGAATTATAAGGTTCTAGATAAAGCTCGTCTTCACTAATTAGATAACCCCGTTGTCCAGTTTCTGCCTGTATAACTTGAAGCTCCAATTCGTCCAACTGACTGAGTATTTTGTATGTATCTTTTTCTTGCTCCGACGTTTTAACGAGTTCATTGGTACTTTGAAAAGAGATTAGACCAATCGTTACTAAAATTGCCAAACTCATGGCAAAACCCGCCCCGATTTTAGTTCCAATCTTCAAACGATTTAACATTTATATTATTTTTCCGGCTATTACTAATAAATATTTTTTTTAATTAAAACTCAAATAAGGCGATATTTGAACGATAAAAATATCATCTTCTGTAAATACAAAACGCTGCTAAGTATTCATAATCCAGTTTTTCAAGCATGATGGCAGCTTTTCATTATATCAATAAATCTGACAAGCATTCTAACTCATTCCCCAATGTATTTAGAGGAATTTCCCCATCCCCCACCTTCCTCTCTTCTCAATTTCTACGGTGTACACACAAGTGCTATCGGCAAGGGTTTCAAACCTTTTAAACTCTTTAATAGGACTTACGGACTCACCGCGAAAATAAAGGCTTTGAGATTGCTAGAGCCTCCGGCACGCTACGCGGTAAGCGCAGCCATGCCCGTTAGGGCTTTACTCTACGGTCGCAATGACGTAATTACGTTATCTACGGTATACATTTTAGCCCTTCTGATGGATACAAAGCTAAACCTATAGGTCGATGAATATTTAGATATTAGAAGACATACTGGGACGAGTATGACTACAAAAATTACCTTTGTGGCAACACATTCGTAATGATGTATGTAAGGAGGAAAAATGGTATCTCGACAATATAAGCGGGCAATTGGTACATTTGCTAATCGAGAAAAAGCCGAAGCAGCCCTAAATGAACTGAGAAGCTCAGGTTTTGTGATGGATAACGTTTCCATCTTGGCTAAAGACACAGGTAGCTATGACCAAATTGCTGGAGCTAATGTCGCAGATCGCGGTGAAACTGAGGCTCAAGAAGGTGCTGGTATTGGTGCAACCACAGGTACTGTCTTTGGTGGTCTTGGTGGCTTACTTGTAGGTCTTGAAGCTTTAATTATTCCTGGGGTCGGGCCCTTTCTAGCTGGTGGTACTATAGCAACTACCTTAGCTGGTGCTGGGATTGGTGCCGCGGCCGGTGGTATTGTGGGAGCGCTGACGGGTTTGGGTATTCCCGAAGAAGAAGCCAGAGCTTATAGTGAACGGGTATCTAGAGGAGACTACTTGGTAATCTTAGATGGCCCTGCTAACGAAATTGAGAAAGCTGCGGCTATTTTAATCAGTCGGGGTATTCGTGAGTGGAGGGTACATGATATCTCTAATGAACGTGGTACTGCTACCGATGTAGCTCCTACTACTGCTCATCGTAATACAGAGACATACAAAGATACGACTACTACCGATCCTAATGTGAAAGTGGTTGATCAAAGAGATCGAATTAGATAGTAGATTTTAACTAGCGATCGCGCTTTTAGCAAAAAACCTTAGACCAGGTGTGTCCACGCTAGAATATAGCAACGTCTTAATATCTCGATTGGGGAAGCAATTAATATTTTCCCCACAGGGGCTAGATTTCCCGCAGATGTGAAAAAACGCCTCAACAATAAGATTCGACACTCCCACGGCTAAAAGCGCGTGGGATTCTTGTTTTATCCAGATAAAAGTTTAAGTAGTTCACTAGATACACAAAATCAATGAATCGAAAACATCTGCGACAGTCATCAAATTCAATTAAATCTTGGATTACTACAACTTTGGTGTTTTTAATTCTCACCTTGTTGTTGATAGTTACACCTGCACGCGCAGCAGCGCAAGCATCGGTGAGTATTGATGGTCTTCCGGTATTTCAAGTTGGTAGTTCTCAACAATTTACCGCCGAGGAACGGGCAGAATCAATTAATTTGCGGCTACGTCAAATTGTCTTATCTCAAGAACCAATCCAAGTTGAAATTGAGGAACGCAATCAATCCCCAACTATTGTGGTGAATGAGCAATATCTGTTGACTGTTACCCAAACAGATGTTTTAGATAATAACACTCCCGAAGAACAGGCAAAAATTTGGGTGGAAAGACTAGAAGAGGTGTTGTTACAAGCTCAAAAAGAGCGCAGTGCTGGGTTTATTCGCAACTCGTTACTCCTGAGTGCTGGCGTTTTAATCATAGCAATTGCCTTGCACCAATCCTTGGGATGGCTATGGAAACGCTTTCGACAGGCAGTTTTGCAGCGCTTCCCTATATCTTCTGAGGAGGAAGAAGTTGATTCTAGTTCCGCTACAGCTCTACATTTATTGTTTACTTTTACCCTACTAGCAGGGCGGATTTGGTTATGGGTAACTGTAGCTCTCTATATTACTAATTTATTCCCCACCACTAGAATCTGGAGCTATCAGATTACTGAGCAATTGATTCAAAGCTTGACATCTCCCATCCTGACTTTGGGACAAAGCGAATATTCAGTGATTTATTTGCTGGTGTTATTGGTTTTGCTACTGGGACTGATGATTGTAGCTGGTGCGGCCACCAATCTTTTAAGAACCAGAATTTTGCAATTGACTGGTATGGAGCGGGGCGCTCAAGAGGCGATCGCAATCATCACTAAATATACAATTATTATTATTGGTACTATTGTTTTACTACAAATCTGGGGACTAGATTTAAGTTCCCTGACAATTTTAGCTAGTGCTTTGGGTGTAGGGATTGGTTTTGGTTTTCAAGACATTGCCAAAAACTTTGGTAGTGGTTTGATTTTACTGTTTGAACGCCCCATTCAAGTCGGTGATTTTATCCAGGTGGGTGATATAGAAGGTTCAGTGGAACACATTGGTGGTCGTAGTACCATACTGCGAACGGTAGATCAAGTTTCCATTATTGTGCCAAATTCACGTTTCCTGGAAGATCAAGTGATTAATTGGAGCTATAAAAACCCAGTTTCTCGGCTAAGAATCCCTGTGACTGTGGCTTACGGTTCCGATATCAGTGCAGTCAAATCGGCGTTACAGGGAGCTGCTAAAGGACAAACGGGAGTTTTATCGGTTCCGCCACCAACGATATTCTTTACTGGTTTTGGTGAAAGTGCTTTGAATTTTGTCCTCCTGGTCTGGACTGCTCAACCAAGCCAACAATATTTGATTAAAAGTAATTTATATTTTCGCATTGAAGAACTTTTCCGACAATACAATATCAAAGTTCCTTTTCCTCAGAGAGATTTGCACGTCCGTTCGGGAAATTTACCTTTAGAGTTATCGCCGGAACTAGAAGCAACTTTACGACAAATATCTGATAATCTCCAGAATAATTATGGTGGTAACAATAACTCCAAGGGCAATTTTTGAACCCCGAATTCATAAATCATGAAAAATGTCAAGTTAATCAAGGTTTGGGACGCACTTCATACTAGCTACTGGTTTTTGCCAGGAATCTTGGCCATAAGTTCGATAATTCTAGCAGTGGTAACATTGACTCTTGACCACATCATTGATTTTAATGATTGGGATTGGTTGTACGCAGGTGGCCCCGAAGGATCAAGAGCAGTACTTTCGGCCATCGCCAGTTCAATGATTAGTGTTACGGCTACATCTTTTTCTATTACCATTGTGGCTATGCAACTAGCTTCTTCCACTTTTGGGCCCAGGCTGTTGCGTAATTTTATGAAAGATACAGGCAATCAAATTGTTCTGGGTGTATTTATTGGCACATTTATTTATTCCTTGCTGGTACTGCGTGCCATTTATAATGAAGACTTCGATTTGTTTGTGCCTCATCTTTCTGTCACCGTTGGTCTTGCTCTAGCGATTCTTAGTATTGGCGTACTTATTTACTTTATTCATCATGCATCAACAATTATTCAGGTATCACATGTACTGCAAAGTGTGAGTGACGATTTAGATAAAGCGATTGAGCGATTATTTCCTGAAAAAATTGGTGTTAATCCTCAAGTAAATCAACCATATAGAGAAGATGTTCCACCAGATTTTTCATTGCAGGCTTACCCCATTAAAAATAATAAAAATGGTTATTTGCAAGCAATTAATGATGAAAAATTGATGGAGATTGCCCGTCAATATGATCTTTTAGTACATGTTAAATTTCGACCGGGCAACTTTGTTGTTAAGGGTAGTGAATTAGTAATGGTTTGGCCTGGGGTACGAGTAAATAACAAGCTGAAGCAGCAACTACAACAGATATTTATTATAGGAAAAGAACGTACAGAACAGCAGGATATAGAGTTTCCTATACAACAGTTAGTGGAAATTGCTTTACGTGCTATTTCTCCGGGAATTAATGATCCTTTCACTGCTATTCGGTGTATTGACCGATTGAGTGCAGGACTATGTTATCTAGTACAAAGGCAGTTTCCCTCACCCTATCGCTACGATTATGATAACCAATTGAGGGTGATGGTTCCATCCTTAGATTTTGAGGGCATAGTCGATCAAGCCTTTAACCAAATTAGACAATATAGCAATTCTGACGCTGCTGTAACAATTCGTTTACTAGAAGCGATCGCCTTGGTTGCTACTCATACCAAAAATCCTCACCATCGGGAAGTGTTGCGGCGACATGCTGACATGATTGAACGTGGTAGCCATGAAGGTTTACCAGAATCACAAGACCGCAAGGATGTCTACAGAAAATACGATGATGTTATTCAATCCTTGGCAGCAAACTATGAAATGTAGAAAATGACTCAGCGATTTTATCTTTCTTAAGGTAGACAAAAAATAATCAAATAGATAGAAGAGAAGATTATTTTCCTTGTTTATAATAGGACAATGTTTATAACTACCTATAAAAATCAAAAATTTTTTTTGTTGCAGAACTGTCAAAATTTCCAACAAAAAAGACTTTCTCATGATTTAGGTAGTTTATATGTCTCTGGTTTATTTACTACATCTTCATAATTTGTTTAATGAGATGTAAATAAATTAACTATGAGCAAAATTGGTGTATCTAACTTGCAGATAAAAAGTAGGAAAAAAGAGGAGTGTTTTATGGTGAATAAACTGAATAAAAATCAATCTACAAGCTGGACAAATAAACTATGGAAATCTAAAGGTGCTGCTGTTCTCATTTTGGGAACACTGTTAGTTTCTGCTTGTGAGAATGTAGTACCTGAAGCAACTGCGCCTGAAGAACCAGGAAACGTGACCACTGAACAAGTATCAGACCGCACAGAAGAATTGATTGGACAAACCGTAACTGTCAGAAGTGAACCAGAGAATATGGTAAGTCCTACCACCTTTACCATTGGGGACGATAAATTGTTTGGTAGTGATAACGTCCTCGTTGTCAACGCTACAGGCGAACCTTTGACTATTCCTGAAGGTCAAAATATAGAAATTCAAGCCACAGGGACAGTTCGCAGATTTAACCTGGCAGAAATTAATCAAGAGTACAAATTAAATTTGCAGCCAAACGTATACAGTGAATACGAAAATCAACCTACTATCATTGCTCAGTCGTTGGCATTAGCACCTAAACCCGGTGATATCACTTCCGACCCTACCTTCTACTATGGCAAAACTTTAGCAGTGGCAGGTGAAGTGGCAGATGTGAAAAACCAAGCTTCATTTGCTTTAGATGATGACCAATTATTAGGGGGAGAAAATTTACTTGTACTGCATACGCAAGCACAGCCACAAACGAGTGTAAATGATGGAGAAGATGTTGTTGTCACTGGTGTACTACGTCCGTTTGTCGTCGCTGAACTAGAACGAGATTACGACTTGACCTGGGATTTAACTTTGCAGAGACAGTTAGAAGCTGAGTACAGCAATAAACCTGTGTTAGTTGCCACAGGCGTTTATCCATCGGCAGTTGACCAATAAAAAACAGTCGCCAATTTCCTCCAATTCCCATAATTAGGTTATGAATTTTTGGAAACAAGCATTATTAAACCTACGCTTAATCAAATTGCGACGGTTTCTTGGTTCATTTTTCTATTCTTTGCAACGTGACTTTTTAGAGCGCCAGTTTCAAAGTTCCGGGGAAGTGTTTGGGGAAATTGGCAATATTCTTGACACTGAAGCTACCTCAACAGGTGGAAAGTTTTACTTTCAGAATGTGCAGCTAGAAATTTGTTTTCTGACGGCAGATTTAGTTCGCATTGATTGGCAACCTGGGGTACTTCCTATTCCCTATGCGATCGCTCGTTGTGATTGGTCAGAAGTTGACGTACAATTTCAAGCAGTAGGCGATGATCGCTGGATGATTTCCAGTACAGCAATCAAGATAATTGTCAGTCTCAACGGTAGTTTAGAATTTCAAAACGCCCAAGGGGAAATTATCAGAGAAGAATTACCTCCCCAACAAAAAACCTCTGGTTGGTTACATCAAGCAAAATTACGAAATGAAGAACATATCTATGGGTTAGGCGAACGCGCAGGCCCTCTCAACCTCCGCACATCATCCCAAACCAGCAGTTACGTGATGTGGAACTACGACGCTGGCGGTAGATACGGCCCAGGAACAGACCCACTTTATCTTTGCATTCCCCTCTACTTGGGTTTACATAACTCTGGTAGTTATTTAATTTTTTACGAAAATACCTATCACGCTACATTTAGCCTTAATGGTTGCGCGGCGGCTGACTTTGCTGGAGGTGCGTTGCGTTATTATTTCAGTATAGGCTCACCAGCCCAATTAATAGACCGCTATACAGAATTAACGGGTCGCCCAGCCCTACCACCTCGATGGGTATTAGGGTATCATCAATCACGTTGGGGCTATGAAACCGAAACCGCAGTCAGAGAAGCCGCGGAAGGATTTATCACCCATGATTTACCTTTGAGTGCAATTCACTTGGATATTGACTGTCAAGATGGATTTCGCGCTTTTACCATTGACCCTGACCGTTTCCCTAAGTTAGCTGATTTTAACCGAGATTTGGTAGCCAGGGGAGTACATTTAATTGCGATCGTTAATCCAGGTGTCAAAGCTGACCGCAAGAGTGAATTGTTTAAAGAAGGAAAGGCGCAAGATATATTTTGTAAGCTCTCCAATGGCAAAATGATCATTGCCCCTGTGTGGCCGGGAATGTCCGCCTTTCCCGATTTCACTAACCCCCAAGCCCGTCACTGGTGGAGTCGGCAGTATGAATATCTCCTAGATTTAGGCTTTAGTGGCTTTTGGCATGATATGAATGAGCCGGGAATCTTTGTTTTATGGGGAGATCCCAGTTTACCACCACATTCCACCCAGCATTTTATGGAAGGTAGAGGTGGTAATCATTTAGAGGCACATAATGTTTATGGATTACTGCAAGCTCAGGCAGGTTATGAGGCATTAAGTCAGTATCAACCAGAACACCGTCCTTTTATAGTTTCACGTGCAGGTTGGGCAGGTTTGCAACGTTATGCCTGGACTTGGACAGGAGATATTGAGACTAGTTGGACAGGCTTACGCCAAACCATTCCCACAGTCATCAACTTGGGTCTATCAGGTATTCCTTACAGTGGCCCAGATATTGGCGGATTTAAAGGCGACCCCAGCGAGGAACTGTATTTACGCTGGTTCCAGATGTCATGTTTTTTACCATTTTTTCGCACTCATTCTGCCAACAATGTCAAGCCGCGCACTCCTTGGAGTTTTGGTGAACCAACTTTGAGTATTGTTCGAGAATTTTTACATCTGCGCTATCGGCTTTTACCTTACTTATATACCCTCGCTTGGGAAGCAACACAAACCGGACATCCCTTAGTGCGTCCACTTTTCTGGGCTGACAGCGAAAATCAGCAGCTTTGGGGTGTGGAAGATGCGTTTTTATTAGGTGATGCTCTTTTGGTTGCACCTATTGTTGAAGAAGGGGCTACTTCCCGGACAGTCCTTTTACCCCAAGGACATTGGTATGATTTCTGGGATGATAACTTGTGGGAAGGTGCCAAAGAAGTGAATTTGGCAGCACCAAGGGAAGAAATACCTGTATTAGTTAAGGCTGGAAGTATTTTACCAACTGAAGCCGATGGAAAATTAACTTTGCATATCTACCCACCCGTTAACTTAACTGGTGGAGGTCGAATTTATAGTGATGCTGGTGATGGGTATGGGCCGTGGCGTTTAGATGAATTTTATCTTGAAGGCGATCGCCATCATCTAGAAATTATCTGGCAGCAACAGGGAAATTATGTTTTTCCTTACAACACAGTGCGTCTCCAGGTTCATGGAGTGGAAGTTCAAAAAGCCTGGGTAGACGGTGAAGAATTTAATTATCAAGGAAATTATTTAGAAATTGAGCGATTTCAGCGAGTTTGCTTACAGGCAAAAATCACCTCAAATGAGACAACAATGAGCAAAATCTAATGCCAAATAGGGAATTAGCGGAATCAAATCTGCTTAATTAGTCGCAAGCTTTCACAAACTGGGTTTTGGCAGCGGCGAATTTTTAGGCGTAGTTGTACCACTCTCTTCAGGGTTCTAATGTGGCAATAACTGTCATACTCATGCCACTTCGCTGGACTACAATTATGACAGTCTTGTTGTACACACTCCCAAACTGTTTTTGATGCAGATTCCGGCTTGGGTCTTCTCCTGGCCATTTAGCACCCCTATTGAAATTTTCTGTTTTGTTAGCTTACCTGAAATTTTTGTTTTTCTAGCTAGTTTTGTCACATTAGCAATGAAAACATACATCAGTCGTTGGTCATTGGTCAATAGCACCAAAAACTGATACCAAAACTACGCATCCCACGACTGTAGATGAAAATGAGCTAATTACAATGCTTTTACATCTGTGTGATTAGTTAAAATTCTTAACTTTTATATATAGAAAATAAAAATCCACCTAAACATATAACTGCTTGGTGGATTTGTTTTTAGTTATTAGTGGATCCGAGCAGAGTCGAACTGCTGTCCAAATTGGGTATTTACCCCCCGCTCATTCACAGGTTTAGCCTTTCTGACCCTCAAGGCGGGAATCGTTCATTATCCCGAACGTAGGATGCTCTGATTAATTCTTAGCTAACAAGCCAATCAGAGAACACTTGTTAGAGCGTCCGTTGGGGGTTGGTCTTCAATCCTTAACGGAGTCGAACCGAAGACGCTCGAACCTATAAGAGGTTTTTATGCAACTGCTAAAGCAGGCTTACGAGCAAAGCTAACGATGTTATTCGCATTTACTTTTTTTTTGAGCCTTTGATTTGCGAGAGGAGACTCACTCTCGACCTGAATCACAGAGTAGCGTTCGCCAACCTGTCGAAACCGTTACGGACCCATGTCTTTATATTTCAATTATATTACTTGGTTGGGGAAATGTGTGGTGCGGCGATAAAATTTGAGTTCATGCCAGTGTTGCGGAAAAACACAGAGTGTCTGGATGGGAAGTTGGCAGTTACTTAAATAGTGGAATCATCCAGGCAGCAACAATGCTGATGAGGATAGCTGATTCTAATAACACCAGAGTACGCGAAGATTGAAACCAGTTCGACCAGGAACCTTGCCAGAGACTTGACCACCATTGAGAGATATGGGCAGACCAGAAAGTAGGACTATCTTTGTCACGAAATTGCCAATTGAGCATGGATAGCAGTAACGGAACTCCACCAACTTTGGCATTGATCAACAGGTGAAGGGCGATCGCCACCACCATAATCACCCATGCAATTAAGTGAGCATAATACCAGTCATGATTTAATTCCCCTTGTGGCAACCATGTTTCATCCATCATCTTGCCGCTAAATAACGCAAAAGTTAAAGCCAGGAGGACAAAGGTATTTGTCAAGCGGTTTAATGTATACCACCAAATGGGTTTACCAACCTGAACCAATTTAGTCAACGAATCAGGCTGAATCAGTCGCTTCTGACCCCTATGAAATGCATAGAGTACAAACGCAGGAAATATCAGTAAGGTCAATAATCCAAAAGTTCCATGTAATCCTTCAATTTCTCGATAGGAAGGTAATGGAATTCTTCCCCAGCGCCCATCATAGGTATCGTACGTCCAGAAAGCCGTTAGAATTGCAGCTACTAACAACAGACCAGTGAGTCCATGCAAAATGCGAAGGAGGAGTGGTTGATAGGGTCGAGTCAATTTCATGTAAGTAGGACGGCGTAAATAATTAAAGGTTTGTAGTGAGTTAGCGCGGTCTACAGCCCTTCTCCTAAAGGAGACGCTACGCGAACGGGCATCCTTCTCCCAAGGGGAGACGCCAAAGGCGAACGGCGGGGGGTTTCCCCCATGAGCGACTAACGTACAGCCTGCGGCATCGGTCGGCATCACCCGTAGGGTGAGGACTTTCGTCCTCAAATAAGGGCTTAAGCCCTTACTACGAAATGAATTTTAATTATTTTACATTGCTTAACATAGTTTGATTTTTTCTCGCCGACTTACTTACACCAAGAGTAGCAAATATACTTGTGGCATTAATCTAGACACAAAATAATTTATTGTCCGAAAAAATAGTTCTCTGGTTATTTCTTAATATATTGATTAAGCTAAAATTTAAATTTAATTATGAGAATAAAATGAAATAAAAATAAAAAGCTCTATGTTTAAACTTACACTATCATCATATTCATTACTTACTAAAAATAGCCAATTGCTAATTATCAAGACAACTAGCAACTAGCTATTTTTTTAAACTAAACAATTAACAATTCCCTAAGTTAGTGCTTCAGCACCGCCCACAACCTCTAGGAGTTCTTGGGTAATAGCGGCTTGTCTTGCTTTGTTATAAGACAAGGACAGAGATTTAATCAATTCACCAGCATTGTCGCTGGCATTGTTCATTGCTGTCATCCGCGCTGCTAGTTCACTGGCTGCTGATTCCTGTAGCGCTCGTAATAGTTGGTTACTGAGATACAAGGGCAACAGAGAATCCAGAATCTGCACTGGGTCTTGTTCAAAAATCATGTCACGGGGCAAAGGCCGGGCTGTACTGGTCACTTTTTGCCGTTCGACTTCAAATTGACCGCCACGAGTTGTGAGGCGGAAGATTTCGTCATCTGCGGCCTCTAGACCTTGAGGATCTAAAGGAAGCAGAGTTTGCACCACAGGGCGGGAGCTAACCAAGGAGACGAATCTGGTATAAATTAACTCAATGCGATCTACATTTTCTGAGAGGAACAAAGAAAGTAGTTGATCGGCAATTTCTGTAGCTTCTGCTGCTGTAGGAATTTGCTCTAAGCCAGTGTAGGTACCATCGATGGGTTGTTCCCGACGTTGGAAATACTGGATGGCTTTGCGCCCTACCAGTACATATTTGTAATTTACACCTTCGGCTTGGAGTTCCTTGGCGCGGTTTTCGGCACGACGGATCACATTAGCGTTGTAACCGCCACACAAACCGCGATCGCCTGAAATTACCAACAACCCTACTGTCTTAACTTCCCGTTTTTTCAGTAGTGGCAAATCTACATCTTCAAACCGCAGACGAGTTTGCAAGCCATACAGTACTTGTGCCAAGCGATCGGCAAAGGGACGAGTAGCAGTTACCTGTTCTTGGGCGCGACGTACCCTAGCAGCCGCTACCAGCCGCATGGCTTCTGTAATTTTTTTGGTGTTTTTGACCGACTGAATGCGATCGCGTATTGCTTTGAGATTGGCCATATTCTTAAGTTCTGAGTCCCTAGTCCATAGTCAAATGTCAACAGTCAATAGCCATTAAGTGTTTCCCAATGACTCATGACTATTGACCAATGACTAATTACGCTGTTGCTTGGAAGGTCTTTTTGTATTCTACAAGTGCTTCCTTCAAGGCTGTCTCTTCTTCGTCACCCAGTACTTTTTTGCTCTTTACGGAGTCAGTGTACTGAGGCTTACCTGTTTTTAAGTACTCTCTTAAACCTTTGGTAAAGGTGGTAACTTTATCTACAGGTACATCATCCATATAGCCATTGATACCAGCATATAGAATTGCTACTTGCTCGTATACTGCCAGGGGAGCATTTTGTGGCTGCTTGAGCAATTCGCGCAATCTTTGACCACGTGCCAATTGGTCTTGGGTAGCTTTATCCAAGTCAGAAGCAAATTGAGCAAAGGCTTGCAGGTCGTCAAACTGGGCTAGTTCCAATTTCACTTTACCGGCAACTTTTTTCATGGCCTTGGTTTGTGCTGCCGAACCCACACGGGATACAGAAATACCAGGGTTTACAGCCGGACGAATCCCAGCGTTAAACAAGTCAGATGACAAGAATATCTGACCATCGGTAATCGAAATTACGTTGGTGGGGATATATGCCGAAACGTCACCAGCTTGGGTTTCGATGATTGGTAGCGCAGTCATACTGCCTTTACCCAATTCATCACTGAGTTTAGCGGCTCTTTCCAACAAGCGGGAGTGGATGAAGAATACATCTCCAGGGTAAGCTTCCCGTCCGGGTGGCCGACGTAGCAATAGGGACATTTGGCGATAAGCTTGGGCTTGCTTGGAAAGGTCATCATAAACCACCAAGGTAGCTTTGCCTTTGTACATAAAGTACTCAGCGATGGTTGCCCCGGTGTAAGGAGCTAGGTACTGTAATGTAGCTGGTTCACTGGCACTAGCGGCAACGACTACGGTATAGTCCATTGCGCCTTTTTCTTGTAAGGTTTGGACCACGTTAGCCACAGTGGATGCTTTTTGGCCAATGGCAACGTAGACACAAATTACATCTTCACCTTTCTGGTTGATGATGGTGTCAATGGCGATCGCCGTTTTGCCTGTTTGACGGTCACCAATGATCAATTCCCGTTGTCCCCGACCAATGGGAATCATGGAGTCGATGGCTGTAATACCCGTTTGCATGGGTTCGTGTACAGACCGACGGGCAATGATACCAGGTGCTGGAGATTCAATCAAACGGCTATCGCTAGTTTTGATGTCTCCTTTACCGTCAATGGCCACACCCAAGGCATCGACAACCCGGCCAATTAGGGCTTCACCTACGGGAACCTGAGCAATTCTGCCGGTAGCAGTTACAGAGCTACCTTCTTGAATGTTCAGACCTTGACCCATCAACACCGCGCCCACGTTATCTTCTTCTAAGTTCTGGGCGATACCGATTGTGCCATCTTCAAATTCTAATAGTTCCCCAGCCATAGCCTTTTCTAGACCATAGATCCGGGCAATACCGTCACCCACTTGGAGGACGGTACCAACGTTAGCAACTTTGACTTCTTGGTCGTATTGCTCGATTTGCTGCTGAATAATGCTGCTGATTTCGTCAGGTCTAATTGAAATACTCATGTGTCTATCTTTTTTGCGTTCGAGACGGAAAAACAGGTTAGGGAGTGGGGAGTGGGTGAGACCAGCGCGGTCTTGGGGGTTTCCCCCATGAGCGACTGGCGTTCGCGTAGCGTGCCGGAGGCATCACCCGAAGGGGAGTAGGGAGTGGGGAAAATTTTTCTCGTTTCCCTTTTCCTTTAATTTTCTCATCTCCCATCAAGTTACCAGCACAGCCAGAAAACTTTAGAAGTAGCGTAATTACGAATTACTAGCTAAACGTAAAGAAAGGCGGCGTAACTGACCTCGTAAACTGGCATCAATTACCTGCGAGCCTACTTTAATGATCACACCACCAATTAACTCGCTGTCTATTTTAGTTTCTAACTCTACCTGGCGAGCATCAGTGATAGCGAGAACTTTTTCCACTACCGCTTGCTGTTGAGTTTCTGATAGAGGAACTGCTGAAGTCACTTCTGCTAATACGGTTTGATTCAGTTGCCGCAACAACGCCAAATACTGCTGGAGGATTGCTTCTAAGAAAACAATGCGTCGTTTGTCTACCAGCAACAACAAAAAGTTGCGGAGGTAGGGGTTAGCACTTTCACCAAGTATTTGTTTGATGGCAGCTTTTTTGCTCTCACCCTGAATAAAGGGATTGCCAATAAAGCTTTGTAGCTGCTGGTTCTCCGATAGCAGACTCCGCAAAGTCCGCGCATCTTCGCCGAACTCTTCTGTCAAGTTTTTTGATTGTGCGATGGACAACATTGCCTGTGCGTAAGGCTGGGCTATTTCAGCTGTTGCTACCTTACTTGTCATACTTCGCCTCCCAGTTGTGCGATGCTACGTTCAATCAAAATTTGTTGAGCATCGTCGGCTATGCCGCTTTTTAGTTCCGACTCGACTTTTTGCAATGCTTGAACAACTACCCTCTGTCGCAATTGAGCGATCGCTTTATCTAGTTCTGTACTCAAGTCAGCTGCTCCTGCTGCTTGCAAGCGCTCAATGTCTACAGTCGCTTGGGCTAAAATAGCTTCGCCGGCTGCTTGAGCGTTTTCTTGGGCTGCTGCTTTGATTCTTTCAGCTTCTGCTTGAGCTTGTGCTAGTTTTTGCTGCGCTTCTTTCAGTTGCTGTGCAGCTTGGGCGGCACGTTGTTCTGCATTCTTAATTGCTGTTTCAATATTTTCCCGGCGAGTTGTCAAGGTTTTACCCAGAACTTTCCGACCAAATACAAACAGCACAGTAATAATAATGGCCAGGTTAATGAGGTTAGTGTCAAAAATATCTGTATTTAGACCAAAACCACCATTCCCGGCTTCCTCCGCCAATTCACTTGCGACGGCGCTGGCTTCCGCCATCAACAGTAAAAAAGTCCCCATGATTTTTCATCCACAACTGCGCTGCCAAGGCCTAACATTACTGACGCCGCCAATTGTTACTTAGCAAAGGCGTCTTTACAATGTCACTTAATGATTCCAACTTACGTTTGAGTTAGCGCCGACTTGCTAAATCTGCTCCTAAAAGCTTTTCTAGTATTTGGCGACTCAGAGCATCCACTTGTTGCTCCAATGAAGCAAAAGCTTGTTGTTTTTGCTGCTCTATTTCACTAGAGGCTTGTTCTCTTTGAACTTGGGCTTCTTGTTGGGCGGCTGCTATTTTCTGAGCAGCTATTTTTTGCGCCTCGGCTTGAGCATCAGCAATAATTGTTTGAGCTTGCCGTCTAGCTCCTGCTAAATCTTGCTCGTATTGCTGCGCCAATTTCTCTGTTTTTGACAAGCGTTCTTGTGCTTCTAATTGATTGTTACGGATATATTCATTCCGTCCATCAATAGCATTGCCCAATGGCTTGTATAGTGTTGCATTCAACACTATGGCTAAAATTAAAAACTGAATTGCCATTAAGGGCAGGGTAGCATCTAGATCGAATAGCCCCCCTTCTTTGGCAACCTCTTCTACAGCTAATAAGGTGATCCAGTGTGTCATGGTTGCTAATTCTTAATCTACTTTGTTAGTCCTGAGTCCTGAGTTACGAGTTATGAGTTATGAGCTAAACTCTTAACTCCTAACTCTTAACTCCTAATTTTTTTACTCAGCACTCAGTACTGTTTATGCGAAGGGGTTAGCAAACAATAGCACTAGAGCAACTACTAGACCGTAGATGGTTAGCGCTTCCATGAATGCCAAGCTTAACAGCAATGTACCGCGAATTTTGCCTTCTGCTTCTGGCTGACGAGCAATACCTTCTACAGCTTGTCCTGCTGCATTACCTTGACCAATACCAGGGCCGATTGCAGCCAAACCAACAGCTAGAGCAGCAGCTAAAACGGAAGCAGCAGAAACCAATGGATCCATGATATTCTTTCCTTACTTTACTGAGTTGAATGGGTCTAGAAGTTGTTGTGTGTCAGTTGCCATTTGACCTTAATCATTGTTAAAAAACTCATGACTAAAGACTAATGACTGTTGGGGGTATTTAATGCCCCTCATGCTCCTCGCCATGATGATCTTCCATCGCTTCACCGATGTAAGCAGCGGCTAAGGTGGCAAAAATTAGTGCTTGGATGGCGCTGGTAAATAGTCCCAAAGCCATTACTGGCAAAGGTACAAATAAGGGTACTAGCAATACCAATACACCTACTACAAGTTCATCAGCCAAGATGTTGCCGAATAAACGGAAGCTTAGGGAAAGAGGCTTGGTGAAGTCTTCAATAATCTTGAAGGGCAACATGAACGACACTGGCTGGACGTAGTTGCCAAAGTACCCTAAACCTTTTTTGCTGAATCCAGCATAAAAATATGCTAGTGATGTCAGTAACGCTAAGGCAACAGTTGTATTGATGTCACTTGTAGGTGCTGTTAGTTCACCTTCTGGTAAATGAATCAGCTTGAAAGGAACCAGCGCCCCTGACCAATTTGACACAAAAATGAACAAAAACAAAGTGCCAACAAAAGGCACCCAAGGGCGATATTCTTTCTCGCCGATTTGGTTTTTTGCCAAATCCCGAATGAACTCCAGGGCATACTCCATCAGGTTCTGTATACCGCTGGGAATTCTTTTGATGTTACTGCTGGCGGCCACGGAAACTAGCACTAGTACACCAATAACAAACCAGGAGGTGAGAAACACCTGACCATGCAGCTTTAAGTTGCCTATTTGCCAGTACAGATGTTTACCCACTTCCAATTCGGCAAGTGGAAGAGAGTAGAAGTTCAGAAAATTCAGCATTTTCTTTCCATATCAATCGTTTCTCCAATATTACCTGGAGAAGAGGAGCAAATTTGCTGTGTGGATATTCCTCACGCAAAGCTTTTGTCAGCCTTTTCAGGTTGTCGGAGCTTTAGCTAGTCAGAGATAAAAGCCATCCTCACTACGTAGATGATGAGTGTGGCTTTGTAGGTAAGAAATCCCAAAAATATGGGCAATATTTGTAGTTGATTCCACCGCGATGCTAGCAAAATCAGCGCTACTAATAAGGCTAACCGAGTTTTGCTCAGGGCCTGTTTTTCTCTACCTAAACGCTCAACATCTTTTGCCAACAGCCTCAAGTAAAGCACACCTGCACACGCCCCTAATAGATAATTCAGGGCAATGTTTAGAGAATAAGCAATCCATACAGAGATAAAAATAATCCCTGTCAAGGCAAGTGTGATTACCAGCAACTCCTGATAGAGTTGATAAAACTCTTGCATGGAAGAGCTTACTGGTTCTGTGTCCTCAAAACCAGATTGAGTGTCTTGTTGTGTTGTGGGAGTGGGATCAGTCGAATTTTCTGACAAGCTCACGAGACTTGAAACCAGTACAGCTAACTTATGATGACTGCACATTCAGTCAGCTGAATCATATCATGATCAGGTAACAATACTTTAGAAAAAAACAATTAACTTCTTGTCATATTCAGCCTAACGGTAGAAGCCTGATGCTGTAATGGAAAAATAGAAATCAGAGGGCGATGGTGTCAGAGAAAGAGGCAGATAAATATCCAAAATTCCCGGTTGCACAATTCCAAATTTCTTCAAATTTCGCCGTTTTCTAGGCAATAGCGATTGTATAATCAGCGTCTTGGTGACTTGTTTAACCGGGTGTCAATATAATCAGCTGTTGTTTAAGCAGTGTCTTGACTTGTTCCAAGCTGATCTGCACTGTTGCTAAAATTTCTGCCACAGGGGAATTACCATCACACTTTTGTAAAAACTCCAACTCTGTATCTGACAAATTGATTATTTGGTATTCGTAATTAAAGATACATTGACTAGGAAATCCTTCAATACAAGGATTAAGTTCAGGAATTGCCTGCAATAAGAGTTTATCTTCTGACCAGTCAACCTTGATCTGCGGCAGACGACCGAGAAAAAATTCATAATGAGTAACTTCTGGATCTAGTAATTCTATCAGGCGGTAACGTTGGCGATCGCTCAATCCTTTTGCCCGTTCAATTAAATCTGGTGCTTTGGCTAAAAGTCTTTCTAACTGCCAAAACCCAGGATTAGAAAACCCGATAAACTCCAGTTCAGAAGCGTCAATTAATGCAAACAGCGTCTCAATGTTGTAGTCAATTTCCTGGGGATGAACGTACATATCGGCAAAACATTCATCCTTATGATTTTCTAATGACCAAAGTTCCTTTTCTCGCTTGACAATACGATTCTTTTCTGGTAAAGAAGAAAACAATTTGCGTCCTACTTGGACACCATCGCGGTAATCGCCCTTTTTGTCACCTTGGAGGAGAGCGATCGCCTTTTGCATGAGTTGAATTTCCCAGCGTCCAAGTTCACCATACACAAAAATGTGCATTAGTCCACCAGGAGCTAATTTTTTCGCTAAAGCTTGAATGCCACGTATGGGGTCAGGTAAATGATGTAACACACCCACACAGTTAATTAAATCAAACTCTCCTGGCAATTGTTCAACATCATACAAGCTCAGATGGTGAAACTCAACCCGGTTAGCTCCAGAACGCTGACAACGTTCTTTTGCTACTGCCAAAGCCCCAGCGCTGAGGTCAATTCCCACAACACTAGCTTGGGGGTTGAGGTGGACTAAGTATTCTGTACCTACTCCTGTGCCACAACCAGCGTCTAGAATGCGGATGTCTTGTTTTTTGGGTTTCAAGCCTGTGCAGAAGTTATGGGCGGCTAGCCAATTCCAGCGCCAGTTATAGCCGGGGGGTGGTGCATCTAACAGTGGTTCTGGGGGGAAGGGGTAGGTGTTGTAGAGATTGGCAACTGCTGTACTAACTGTTTGAGAATCTGACATGGTGAGGAAGCAAAATTATGGCAATTCTGAGTTTATCGAATGGTGGGTACTTGAGCGACAAGTTATAGAATTTTTAACGCAAGAGACACAGTATATTTTTTTGATTGTGAGGGTGGAATATTTAAAAAGATTAATTGCTTCAGTTCTTTTCTTTGCCCCCTCGACTCGTTTTTGGCTGGTATTGGTGCTGCACTTATGGGACTTTCTATTTGGCAAACAACAGTAATTATTGCCGGGATGAGTGGATTTTTGATTTATTTGGGTTTACAAGTGGGAATTTTTCTTGCAAGTAATCGGTTACTCAATCGCTTATCTTATTTACCTGGTTTGTTGTTGATTATATTGGGACTTTCTAAGTTTGTTTAGTTGTAAATAGAAATTAATATTTAAGGTATGCCGACAGATAGGGTTGCTGATTAAAGGGATAATTTTAATCTCACGCAAAGTCGCTAAGACGCAGAGAGGAGAAGCAAAAGAAAGTGTATGAATAAAGTCAAACAAATTGCTTCTTCTTAAAACCTATTGAATAGGAGAGGATTATTCGCTATCCGGTAAATTGATTCCTTGTTCACGTAACAATTGCCGCAACTTAGCAACTTCTAACTCAGCAGCGTCAGCGCGTTGTTTTTCTTGTTCTTCAGGTGTAGGCAACCAATTATTATCCCGATCAAACCAACGTAGCCATAATCTTTTTAACCCTTGATATTCTCCATCCCATAATCCTAAACCTAGTTCTGCTTCCTCTAACCACACACCTAACCCATTCACAGAGAGAGGTTGATAGCGGTTCATCATTAAACCAAAACAGTGCAACTCATTAGTATAACGATTGAAAACAAAATAATAAGGGATTCTCAAAATCTGCTCATACACTGACCATTTATTAGGTGGTTGGTTTACTTCTCTTAAACTCCTTCCTAAATCTTCTGCTTCTGTACCTGGTGATATTAATTCCACCACCACAAAAGGATTGATTCCTTCTTGCCAAGTCACATAACTTAACCGCAGTTCTGTTTCATTATAAAAACGTGATGCTCCCAACACTGCAAACCAATCGGGGCGCTTATACCATTGGGGATGATGAGGGTCATAGTATAAGTTTAAATCACTCGCTGTAAAAACTTGATTCTCGACATAACTATGGGGGCGAAAAGTGATGCGGAGTAATTCATGTTGTATAAGGTGAAATTCATCTGGCAAACCTGGTTCCTCCGGATTTTCGCTTGGCAAGTCATACATCGTTGGCAGTGTTTCTGTAGGAGGTAAAGGCGGATCTACTTGATACATTATATTTTTTAATTTCTAATGTAACTTACATTTGAAATATTCAGTTAAAGGTATTTAGAAATAAACATCTTAGTTTATCGGCGATTAATTATTCTTAACTGAATTGTAATTTCATCAACCTGATCAATCTGATAAACCTAACAATCTTGTTGTAAATGTGCCATGTAATTCTTTGCTGGTTGAACTCTAGATTATTTAAATAGTGTGTATTTTTTCAGTAAAAATACTAAGCCTTAAGCATCCATGTAGCAAATAGAATTTGATTCATATAGTTTGTATTATTTTTTACTTAAATAGGAGTATCGGATGGCGATCGGACTACCCGAATTTGCAGAAAATCCAGAAAATCGTTGCCCAGTAGTACTGTTGCTTGATACCTCTGGTTCTATGTTAGGCCAGCCTATTCAAGAATTAAATCGAGGATTAGCTGCTTTTAAGGAAGATGTTTTGAAAGATGCCCAAGCTTCTCTGAGCGTAGAAGTAGCTATTGTTACTTTTGGGGGAGTAGTGCAACCAATGCAAGATTTTGTGTCTATAGAGCAATTTATACCACCCAAACTAGTAGCAGATGGTTTAACGCCAATGGGGGAAGCGATAGAGTGTGCTTTAGATTTGTTGGAAAATCGGAAACAAACTTATAAAGATAACGGTATTCTTTATTATCGTCCTTGGGTATTTTTAATTACTGATGGTGCGCCGACAGATTATTGGGAAAGTGCAGCACAAAGAGTGAAAGACGCAGAAGAAAATCGGCGATTGTCATTTTTTACTGTTGCTGTCCAAGGTGCAGATATGAACAAACTCAGACAAATTGCTCCTCCGCAACGTCCACCCATGATGCTAACTGGATTAGATTTTCGTGGTTTATTTGTTTGGCTTTCTACTTCTATGAAACGAGTTTCTTGTGGCAAAGTAGGTGAGGCTGTGGCTTTACCTGCTGTGGGTTGGGGTCAAATTACTACCTAAATTTTGAGGTTTATTGTGAGTTGGAAAGCAATTGCTCGTTCTGAAGTAGGAACAAGTCATCAAAGTCAAGAAATACCTTGTCAAGACTATGGTTTTTATCGTATTTATGATGATGTAATTGTAGGTGCTGTTGCTGATGGTGCTGGTAGTGCTAAATATTCTGATGTTGGTTCTCAGTTAGCTGTAAAAACAGGACTCAAATATTTATCAAAAATTAGTGAATATCTTCACAAGCGTAAACGTTGCTGGCAAAGATTTTCTCAAAAACTTTCACAAACTGAAGCAGAAAAATTGTTTAGTAAAACCCATAAAAAAGTACTTGCAGAATTATGCAATAAAGCAACCACAGAAGATTATTCTATTCACGATTTAGCTTGCACACTCTTAGTTTTTGTGGCTACTCCAAACTGGTTAGCAGCTATGCAAATTGGCGATGGATTTATTGTAGTGCGTCCTCATGAAGATTCAGGATATCAACTGTTGTTTAAACCTGATAAGGGTGAGTTTGCTAATGAAACAACTTTTATTACTTCAGAGAATGCACTCAAAGAAATGCAAGTGGATGTTATCTCAGGAGAGCAAGAGTTTATTTGTGTTTCTACTGATGGATTGGAAAAAGTAGCTATCCGCTTACAAGAATGGAAAGCATTCCCACCTTTTTTTAAACCTTTTGAGGAATATTTACGAGAAACATCAAACCCAGAGGAAAACGATAAATATTTGATAGAATTACTCCAGTCGGAACGACTAAATGCGCGTACTGATGATGATAAAACTTTGCTTTTGTGTCTTTGGGAAAGAGAGTAAAACTCAATGACAATTCTCACCTGTGCTAATACTGGTAAATCTATTACTCTACTTGGTGAACCAATAGCTGATAGCGGTGAAGGTAAGATTTGGCGAACTAATAGCAATGGTTATTTAGCAAAAATATATAAAGAGCCAACTTTAGAACGTGTGCAGAAATTAGAAGTGATGATAGCACACCCACCTCAAGAGCCAAATTCTCATCTTCATCATATTTCTTTTGCTTGGCCGAAGTCGGTGTTGAAAAACTCTCAGGGTAATTTTGTCGGCTTTTTGATGCCAGAAATTAAAGACTCAAAAGAGTTGATTGAAGTATATAATCCACAACGCTATAAGAAACTAAAACTTAAAATTGATTGGCGTTTTCTGCACATAACAGCACAAAATATAGCCTCAATTGTTGCGGCGCTTCATGCTAATCGCTATGTATTGGGTGATATTAAGCCACAAAATATTCTTGTTAATAATCGAGCTTTACCTTCAATTATTGATACAGATTCTTTTCAAGTTCGTAATTCTAAAAACGGTTATATTTATTTTTGTCCGGTAGGTTCCCCCGACTACACACCACCAGAACTTATTGGTGAAGATTTTTCTCATCTTTATCAAACAGAAGTACACGATCGCTTTCGTTTAGCAGTCATTATCTATCAAATGTTGTTTGGTGGACAAAGCCCTTTTTCGGGACAGTGGACTGGTACAGGGGAAACGCCAGAAAGTAATGAACTAATTCGTCGTGGTTTATGGCTATATTCACCAAATAGTCTGTTGCAAGCTGTAGACAGGACAATTCCGCTTGAAATTGTTCATCCGGAAATACAGCGTTGTTTTCTTCGGTGTTTTAATGATGGTCATAACGATCCTCGTTTACGCCCATCTGCTCAAGAATGGTTACAGGCGTTAAAAGTTGCTTGTAATGATCTAAATTTGTGCGGGAGGGTAGATAGTCATTACTATAACCGAACTTATGGTACATGTTATTGGTGCGATCGCTCTACAAAATTTCGTGGGGTTGATATTTTTCCTGGAAATCAAACCTCCTACAAAGATCAAGATGCTGATACCTACAATAATAACGGTAATGTATGTTATCACTTAGGAAACATGCAAGGAGCGATAGCTTGTTACAATCAAGCTCTCAAGATTAGTCCTGACTATACTTATGCCTACCACAACCGTGGCCTTGCTCGTTATCACTTAGGAGACAAGCAAGGGGCGATAGATGATTACAATCAAGTCCTCAAGATTAGTCCCGACTATGCTTTAGCCTACAATAACCGTGGCCTTGCTCGTTATCACTTAGGGGACAAGCAAGGGGCGATAGATGATTACAATCAAGTCCTCAAGATTAGTCCCGACTATGCTTTAGCCTACAATAACCGTGGCCTTGCTCGTTATCACTTAGGGGACAAGCAAGGGGCGATAGATGATTATAACCAGGCTCTCAATATTGATCCCAACTGTACTTATGCTTACAGCAATCGCCAAGTTGCACTTTCTGCATTAGAAGTTAAACAAGAAGCAACAATTTCTGCAAAAACTCAAACTAGCGATCAAAGTACAAATAATACTTTACAACAAGATAGTACAGGTAACTTAGCCATTCATGTATTATCAGGATTAATTATGGCAGGTTTACGTTCTTTCATTAATAATGATTTTATTTTTATTATTCTACTTGTAACTGTAATTTTACTTGCATTAATATTTTTTATTGCATTTACTAATCGCAACCCTAAATAATTTACACATATTGCATGATATTGATATCAGACAAACATTTAATGATAAATGCACCTGAATGGACAATAATTATTCATAATCGAATTTTAAATAATCAATTTCATCTAATTCACGTCGATATTCTTCTATATATTTGAGCATTTCATCAAATTGCGGGTCATCTTTATATTTGCCAGCTATTTTTAACCAAGGATTCTCTGATATAGGTGCATCAATTTGTAAAGTCACAATTTTGGCTATTTCTAACCGATTTTTTAAACTTTGACTGAGTTGTTCTATGGCTTCTGATTCTGTATTACCTAAAGCTTGGCAGTCTGGTAAACCTAGTAATGTTGCTTTAATTGTGCCATCTGTTTGATTTTCAATTAGTACATCATAAGTTAACTTGGGTGTTATTTTGCTAGAGGAGGTTTTATCAGCTAAATTCATAATTTATATTCTTAAACTTCTTATATTGATTTTAACTTCATTCGTAGTGAGAAAATAAAGGCTTTGAGATTGCTTCCCTACGATATCTTCTCTGCGAGACGCTACGCGAACGATGGGCTTCGCCTACGCAATGAGCCGCAGTCTGCTGTTCCTCCAAGCAGTTATTTAGCTAGTAACACTATTGAAGCGATAGGCGTACAGCCTGCGGCATCCGGAGGCTCTAGCCATGCCCTCCGGGCTTATCGCCTGCCCAATTCTAGTCGGGCAACGCGATTATATTAAGAAAATATTAAATATTTGCATATCTGCAATAAAATATGCATTTATCCCTCAGCCGTGAGAGAGTTAATAGCGAAAATGGCGACCTAGAGATATATACTCATCCGGAGTAACAGATTTAGATTACAGGTTCTACATAGTTCTTAATAAATCACCAGGGAAAACGCAAAACGTTTTAATCTAAAGCTAACTGGGTTAATTTACTGGCAGTTTTGCAGGCGTTACTCTAAGCATGATTACACCGATGTGTCAAGCCTCAAAACAACCCAGACTTAACACATAAATAATTATGATGGGAGTTTTACAAATCAAATGAGTGTTAAGGCAAGTGGTGGCAGCTCGGTTGCGCGTCCGCAACTATATCAAACGCTAACTGTGTCTACAATTTCCCAAGCGGAACAACAAGACCGCTTTTTGGGAACTGGTGAACTAAGCGAACTGGCAAGCTATTTTGCCTCTGGTGCAAAACGTCTGGACATTGCTCAAACGCTGACGGAAAATTCGGAAATTATCGTCTCGCGCGCGGCTAACCGGATTTTTGTCGGTGGTTCGCCAATGGCTTTCTTAGAAAAGCCTCAAGTAGAAGAATTGGCTATGGCTACGGCTGGTGCTACTGCTGCTGGAGGTGTGACAGAAGGAATGAAACTAGGAACCGTAACCTACGTTGAAAGTCGTGGTGGGTTTCTAGAAAATCTTCGTTCCATCTTTAATACATCTCCTGGTGGCCCAACTCCGGCTGGTTTTAGACCAATCAACGTTGCTCGTTATGGCCCTAGCAATATGGCCAAGAGCTTACGGGATTTATCCTGGTTCTTGCGCTATGCGACTTACGCCATTGTCGCGGGTGACCCGAATATCATCGTGGTCAATACACGGGGTTTGCGGGAAATCATTGAAAATGCTTGCTCTGGTGAAGCGACATTGGTGGCTTTACAAGAAATTAAATCAGCGTCACTTTCCTATTTCCGCAAGGATGCTGAGGCCACAGATATTGTGTCTCAGTACATGGATATTCTGCTGAATGAATTTAAAGCCCCCACGCCTTCTAACAAACTGCGTCAACGTCCCTCCGGTGACCAACAAGGACTACAACTGCCACAAATTTACTCTGTAGCAGCAGAACGTCGTCCCAAGTTTGTCATGAAGACTGGTTTATCAGCCAGTGAAAAAACCGAGATTATCAAAGCAGCTTATCGGCAACTTTTTGAGCGCGATATTACCCGTGCTTATAGCTTGTCTATTTCTGACCTGGAATCTAAGGTAAAAAATGGCGATATCTCCATGAAGGAGTTTATCCGCCGTCTCGCTAAATCTCCTCTTTACCAAAAACAGTTTTACCAGCCTTTTATTAACAGCCGAGTTATCGAATTAGCTTTCCGTCACATTTTAGGACGGGGGCCAAGTAGCCGGGAAGAAGTACAAAAATACTTTGCGATTATTTCTAACGGCGGTCTACCAGCTTTAGTAGATGCTTTGGTGGATTCTGACGAATACAGCGATTACTTTGGCGAAGAAACAGTACCCTACATCCGGGGTCTGGGTCAAGAAGCCCAAGAATGTCGGAACTGGGGGCCGCAACAAGACCTGTTTAATTACAGTGCGCCTTTCCGCAAAGTACCTCAGTTTATCACCACCTTTGCTGCTTACGATCGCCCACTACCAGACCAACATCCCTACGGTTCCGGTAATGACCCCTTGGAAATTCAGTTTGGGGCGATTTTCCCGAAAGAAACTCGCAATCCCAGCAGCAGCCCAGCACCATTTGGTAAGGATACCCGCCGCATCTTGATTCACCAAGGGCCTGGGATTAATAACCAATTGAGTAATCCCCAAGCACGGGGTGAAGCTCCTGGTACTCTGGGACGCAAGGTGTTCAAACTAGACCAAATTCCTTCGACTCTCAGCAGAAAGGGTGGTCAAGGTGTCAGCGTCAAATTCTCTGAAAGCTCTACCCAAGCAGTAATTAGAGCAGCTTACCTGCAAGTTTTTGGTCGTGATGTTTACGAAGGTCAACGACTGAAGGTAGCAGAAATCAAGCTGGAAAACGGCGAAATTTCCATGCGGGAGTTTATCCGCATGTTGGCGAAGTCGGATTTATTCCGCAAGCTGTACTGGACATCACTGTATGTGTGTAAGTCCATCGAGTACATGCACCGCCGCTTGTTGGGTCGTCCTACTTACGGTCGTCAAGAAAACAACAAGTACTTTGATATCGCCTCCAAAAAAGGTTTCTATGCGGTGGTTGACGCCATCCTCGATACCGATGAGTACAGCCAAGCCTTTGGTGAAGATACCGTTCCTTACGAACGTTATTTGACCCCGGCTGGTGTATCGTTGCGGCAATTACGCGTTGGTAGTATTCGTGAAGATGTTGGTGCTGCGAAGGTTGAAAAACAAGAAACACCACGCTTTGTTGAATTGGGTACAGTTACCGAAAATCGTACAGAACCCGATATTCAATACCGAATTAACCAAGGCGTTACCAAGAAGCGCGAACAAACCAAAGTCTTCAAGTTGGTAGCGGATACCAGCAATAAAGTTGCTGTTCAAACTTTGATTAGCGCTGCTTATCGCCAAATTTTTGAGCGTGATGTTGCACCGTATATCATCAAGAACGAATTTACAACGTTAGAAAGTAAGCTCAGTAACGGCGAAATCAGCGTCAAGGAATTTATTGCAGGTTTGGGTTATTCCAATCTTTACCTGAAAGAATTCTACACACCTTATCCCAACACCAAAGTCATTGAGTTGGGAACCAAGCACTTCTTAGGACGTGCGCCTTTAGACCAGGCAGAAATCCGCAAGTATAACCAAATTTTGGCTACTCAAGGGATTCGGGCATTTATTAATGCGATGGTCGAAAGTGTTGAATATAGCCAATCATTCGGTGAAGATACGGTTCCTTATCGTCGCTTCCCGACTTTACCTGCGGCTAACTTCCCCAACACGCAAAAGCTTTACAACCAACTCACCAAGCAAAACAAAGATTTGGTTGTGCCTAGCTTTGAAACAGTGAAGCCCCGCATCGAGTCGGCGAAGACACCAATTTTAGCGAAGGCGATCGCAGATTTGGCAGCCCAAGCTAAGTCTATGGATAAGACCAAGCCGTTGTTCATTGAGTTGGGTCGTTCCTTCAATGATGGTCGTGGTCAATCGGTAGAAGTAGGTGTGGGTACAACCCGCCGTAAACCTGCACGTATTCACCGCATGACTGTAGGTGGTAGCCAAGCTGAAAAGCAACAGGTAATCAATGCCGCTTACTGTCAAGTATTGGATGTATTTAGTGGTCAGGTTCCTGAGGACTACCGCCGTTCTAACTTAGATAGCAAACTGCGGAATGGCGAAATTTCTGTCCGGGAGTTCGTGAGAGAACTAGCTAGTTCAGAAATCTATCGCAAGCGGTTCTATACGCCTTATCCCAACACCAAAGTGATTGAATTCCTATTCCGTCACATATTGGGACGCGCACCCGCTACACAAGGCGAAATCCGCCAGTATAACAAACTGTTAGCTGATAGTGGTTTAAGAGCCGCTGTAGAGGCAATGGTGGATAGTCCAGAGTATGCGCGCTTCTTTGGGGAAGACGTAGTACCTTACCCACGCTACCCATCTCTACCAGCTGGTAACTACCTCGGTAGTGTCCAAGCAGCTGCTGACTTAGTGAAACAATCTTGGTCTAGTTTGTCACCTTCTGTACTGACAGGACGACCAAGCGATCGCTAGAGACAAGGGAGTAGGGAGTGGGGAGTAGGGAGTAGGGGTTTATCTTCCTCATCTCTCCCTATCTCCTTCATTCCCCTTCTAAGCACTCCGCAACCTTTTGTAGTAACGCTTTCAGCCAGCAAGTGTCATTGCAAATCTGAAAAGTAATATTACAAAGTATTAAGAGCAGTCATAAATGCTCTACAGAATGCCGGAAAATATTTTGCGGAAGGTATGTTGCGCTCTCAAGATTGTTGAGTTGTGTTTACTCAAGCAAACTTGTAATGTTACAGCTATGGCAGTTGCTTAACTGTGGTATCTGACACAACGAGAAAACAGCAACTCTACCAACCAAATTTTAAAGTCGCACCAGTTTAATCAAATTCTGGTTTCATTAGTACTGGAGGAATCCATTAATGAGTATCGTCACGAAGTCCATCGTGAATGCTGATGCAGAAGCCCGCTATCTTAGCCCTGGCGAACTGGATCGGATCAAAAGCTTTGTTTCTGGTGGTGAACGTCGCCTCCGCATCGCTCAAGTTTTGACCGACAACCGCGAGCGCATTGTTAAGCAAGCTGGCGATCAATTGTTCCAAAAGCGCCCTGACGTTGTTTCTCCTGGTGGAAACGCTTACGGACAAGAAATGACCGCTACCTGTCTGCGTGACCTAGACTACTACCTCCGCCTTGTCACCTACGGAATTGTTTCCGGTGATGTTACCCCCATCGAAGAAATCGGCGTTGTGGGTGTTCGCGAAATGTACAAGTCCCTCGGCACACCTATCGATGCTGTGGCTGGTGGCGTTACCGCGATGAAGAATGTTGCTGCTACCCTGTTGTCTGCTGAAGACTCTGGTGAAGCTGGCGCTTACTTCGACTACCTAGTCGGTGCGATGCAGTAAGCTGAAGCTATTTTTACTTCTGCTGAAACACAAGTATTGCAATAAGGTTGGAAATAAGGAAATAACAACATGCAAGACGCAATTACCTCCGTCATTAATGCTTCAGATGTTCAAGGCAAATACCTTGACACCGCTGCACTAGAAAAGCTCAAAGGCTACTTCGTAACTGGTGAACTGCGCGTTCGTGCAGCTACCACCATCAGTGCTAACGCAGCTGCCATCGTCAAAGAAGCTGTAGCTAAGTCTCTGCTATACTCTGACATCACTCGTCCCGGTGGTAACATGTACACCACCCGTCGTTACGCTGCTTGTATCCGTGACTTGGATTACTACCTACGCTACGCTACCTACGCTATGCTAGCTGGCGATCCTTCCATCTTGGATGAGCGCGTATTGAATGGCTTGAAAGAAACCTACAACTCCTTGGGAGTTCCCGTAGGTGCTACTGTACAAGCTATCCAAGCTATCAAAGAAGTAACCGCTAGCCTAGTAGGCCCCGATGCTGGTAAAGAAATGGGTGTTTACTTAGACTATATCTCCTCTGGCTTGAGCTAAAAGCTGGTTTGTACCTAAGAGATTAGGTGCAGCTTTATAAGGTCTGGAAATCAATTGTGAGTGCTAGAACGTTTTATTGCTTATATGTTGAATGAGTGTTAGCGGTCTAGTATTGATGCTTGATTTCCAGGCTTGGAGTGATTAATTTAAACATTTGCATAAAATACACACTCCCATTTTTGTTTGAAATAAAAAAGCTTTCACAATCACAGTAGGAGAAGAAGAATATGTCGCGATTGTTTAAAATTACTGCTTGTGTACCAAGTCAAACCCGGATTCGTACCCAAAGAGAGCTACAAAACACTTACTTTACTAAGTTAGTTCCTTACGAAAATTGGTTCCGCGAACAGCAACGCATTCAAAAAATGGGCGGAAAAATCGTTAAGGTAGAATTAGCAACTGGTAAGCAAGGTACTAATGCTGGTTTGCTGTAATTAATTGTTATTTAACAAAAATCATTCTAGGGAGTTGCTAAGGGGTCAAAGTAGACCTCTTTTTTGTTGAATATAAAACTAATTTGTAATGTCGTATGAGTAGGACGAAGTAAATAATTAAAGATTTGTAGTGAGGACTTTAGTCCTCAAATAAGGGCTGTACTGCTTCGCAGAACCAGTAGGGTAGCTCTGACTACGAAATGAATTTTAATTATTTTACATTGCTTAACATAGTTTGATTTTTTCTCGCCGACTTACTTATATAAATGCAAGCGATCGCCTAAAACGCACACTGCGCGATCGCTCGTCATTTTACACCGGAATAAGAGCGATCGCACTCCTAGTTAAATCATATCAAAGCGATCGCACCTCTTTTACCCAATTATTGGACGAGAGGCTAATTAAGCGTTTGGTGCTGATGTTGGCGGATTTTGACATGGAAACAATGAATACACTGAATAATTGCAACTTGAATTTTACTGTTGTGACTTCAGAGCATCGCGTAAATCTGCTAAATTTTCTCTACAAGTAATAGTATTCGGGTGATTCACTCCTAACTGTCGCTCCAGAATCTCTAAAGCTTGGAGAAGTAGGGGTTCGGATTGCTCGTACTTTCCTTGGGATTTGTAAAGTCCAGCCAGGTTGTTGAGGCTAATAGCGACATGAGGATGATTGTCTCCCAGCAGGCGTTTATGCAGTGCTAAAGCTTGGAGATACAGCTTAACGGGTGACAAGAAGGCTAAACAGCTTGTTTAATAAGGGATAGAGCCTG
>NZ_CAWUDM010000048.1:0-48730 GCF_963920855.1 Nostoc sp. CCY0012
ACATAGTTCTTGCCTGAGAAGCTACCACCCTTAAGCTCTCAAAGTCAACACCCTAATATCCCCCCCAGTACCCAATCCCCATCACCTAGCCAAATTACTCGCCACAACTGTCCAACAATCGCGTAATTTGGGTGATCAACGAGCCGAAGCTTACGCGCTTTTGAGTTTGGGTAGTTTGTACGAGCAGATGAACCAGTTGTCAGAGGCCCAAGATCTCACCCAACAAGGATTAATTTTAGCTCAGACGAGTCATGCCCCAGAAATTGCCTATCGCTTGCAGTGGCAATTGGGTAGATTGCTCAGGGCGCAAAAAGATATTCCCGGAGCGATCGCAGCTTATGATACGGCTGTAGATATCCTCAATTCTCTTCGCAATGACTTAGTAGCCATCAATCAAGATGTGCAATTTAACTTTCGGGATAGTGTAGAACCGGTTTATCGCCAATCAGTAGATTTATTACTGCAATCCCCAGGCGGAACCCTCAATGACAGCACTTTAAATAAAGTCCGACAACGAATTGAGACATTGCAGTTAGCAGAATTAGATAACTTCTTTCGGGAAGCTTGTTTACAAGGTAATGTAGTATCCCTGGATCAAGTGGTAGAGCAAGATAATGCAAATGCTGCCATTTTTTATCCGATTATTCTCCCCGAACAAATTCACGTAATTGCCAAAATTCCCCACCGATCCTTAAGGCATTACAGTACCAATATTAGCCAAACAGATGTAGAGCAAGCTTTAAACAAATTGCGATATCAGCTGGTTAATCCCTCTGCTACCAATGCCATCAAAAAACAGTCGCAACAAGTTTATGAATGGCTAATTCAACCTGTTGAGTCAGAATTGTCAGCTAGTAAAGTGAATACCTTAGTATTTGTACTAGATGGAGCGTTACGTAATTTACCAATGGCTGCACTTTACGACGGTCAGCAATTCTTAGTAGAAAAATATGCGATCGCTCTCAGCATTGGTCTGCAACTGCAAAACCCCAAACCCTTATTAAGACAACATCTCAGAGCATTAACTGCTGGGCTAACTCAGCCTCCCCCAGATTACTCCCACTGGTCACCATTACCCGCCATCAAATCTGAAGTCAATCTCATTGCCAGCGCTGGAGTATCAACAACGAGTTTATTAGATCAGCAGTTCACCAGCAAGGCACTAGAAAAGCAAGTAAATACCACTCCCTACAATGTGGTACATCTGGCAACTCATGGGCAATTTAGCTCTAACGCCAAAGACACCTTTATTTTGGCAGCCGACGGCCCCATCAACGTCAGACAATTTGATAGTATCCTGCGTAACCGCCATGAAACCCAAGCACAAGCCGTAGAACTATTAGTATTGAGTGCCTGCCAAACAGCAAGCGGAGACAACCATGCAGCCCTAGGACTAGCAGGAGCCGCAGTACGTGCAGGAGCGCAAAGTACCTTAGCTTCCTTATGGCAAATTGATGATGAATCCACAGCCTTCTTCGTAGGTAAATTTTATCAAGAACTCCACAAAGGCAACATCACCAAAGCCGCAGCCCTCCGCCACGCTCAATTAGAATTATTGCAACATCCCAATTACAAAGCACCAAGTTTTTGGTCTACCTATGTATTAATTGGAAATTGGTTATAAGAGGCTAGTACTGCGGCCTTGGAAGTCAAAAGCAGCCAATGCGTTGGGGAGACAGCGCCGTGGGCGTGAGAAATTTTAGCAGGCAGATCAGGAGTTCATTACACGAAGGTGCATTAGCCAGCGATCGCCATTAAAGAGTTAAAAAAATTTATCAGGCAGTGACTACAATAACGCTAAACTCTTATGACGAAGCAGCCCTTAGAGTCAACTTGATAGCTCCTGATGAAATTAGCCGATATCCTCAAAGACTCAAATTACAAGCTGTCGCAGTTTACGATCGCTGAAATTGAGCAGTTAGAACAGACAATTACCCTCAAGGCAACCAAAAACGGTGAGGTTCCTTATACGGTTTGTTTGGTGCGCCAAAAAGCAATTAAGCTCACGCCAGAGGAGGCAATTCGACAACTATATTTACGAATTTTGCGCGGGACAAATTAATCCATTTTTAAGCCTTGGGCTTTGAGAAAGTTGAGCATCCCAATTTTTGCTGAAAGTAGAATGCAAGAACTTGGAATGTTAATTAAATCGAAAGTCGAGGATTTTTATCAAGCTGAACTAAAATCCAAACAACTGCTAGAAATTGCTAAAACAGGAGTAGAACAGGCGATAGAAACTGATGAAGCAACAGCAACGACTTGGATAAACCAACAACTTGAAGCCTTGGGGGTAAGACTAACATGATTATGCAGGCTGAAGCAAAGAAAATCCATACAACCGAAGAGTATCTCGATTTCGAGGTAAATTCAGATATTCGGCATGAGTATATCAATGGAGAAATAATCCCTATGACTGGCGGTACTCCCGAACATAATGAAATTGCCAGTATTCTTAATGCCGCCTTAAGAGTCAGTTTGAAAGGTAAACCCTACAGTATTTTTGTAGCGGATCAACGGCTTTGGATTCCTGAACGCAAGCTTTATACCTACCCGGATGTTATGGTTGTTCCCCGTCCACTTGAACGACAACAGGGACGAACTGATACGATTACTAACCCAGTGATGATCGCCGAAGTGCTTTCAAAATCAACTAAAAGCTACGATAGGGATGAAAAGTTTTCAGCGTATCGTACCATTCCAACATTTCAAGAATATTTATTAATTGATCAATATACTGCTCATGTTGAGCAATACTCTAAAACAGACTCTCACAAATGGATCTTTACTGAATATGACGATCCAGAATCGTATATTTCACTCTCATCGATTCCCTTTGAAATTCGTTTAGCAGATATCTATGAAAGTGTTGAATTTGAGTCATAGTAGAAATTGCTAAAACAGGAGTAGAACAGGCGATAGAAACTAATGAAACCGCAGCAATAACTTGGATTAACCAGCAACTTGAAGCCTTGGAGGTAGAACTGTCATGACGATTACTGCAATAGATATACCAATGGATCGGATTCGTGAGTTTTGTCACAAGTGGCAAGTTACCGAATTTGCCCTGTTCGGCTCTGTCTTACGCGATGATTTTCGCCCCGAAAGCGATATTGATGTGTTGATCGCCTTTTCTCCAACTGCGAAACGGGGGTTAACCGAAACTCTGCAAATGCGCGATGAACTGCAAGCTATTTTTAACCGCCCTGTAGATTTGATTGTAAAAGCAGCGATTGAGCGCAGTGAAAACTGGCTCAGACGTAAAAATATTTTGGCATCTGCACAAGTCATTTATGCCACGTGACCAAGAATTTGTGAGCGTCGAATTGATTCGTGATAACCGTGAGGAAGTCTCAGAATTTTTGTTTTTCCGCCGTGTTGTAAGGTTAGAGTAATTTCTAGCCCCTAGCCCCTATTCCCTAATCCTCCAGGGCGTAAATATGCTCCCCCAATCACTCCAGAAAGACCTACCCCTCACCGCTCTTGCGCCCATGCAGGATGTGACAAACCTCTGGTTTATGAAAGTTATTGCCCACTACGGCAGTCCTGACTACTTCTTCACCGAGTATTTCCGCGTTAATGATACCTCACGACTAAATCGTAGCATTCTGGCAGCAATCACCGAAAACGACACAGGTCGCCCCGTTTTTGCTCAAATGATTGGTGAAAGCATTCCACACTTAGTAAGAACAGCACAGGAACTCTGTAACTATAATATTGCTGGAGTTGACTTGAACATGGGCTGTCCAGCACCGAGAATCTATCGCAAAAATGTTGGGGGTGGATTGTTGCTCTCCCCAGAAAAAGTGAATCGGATTTTGGGAGAACTGCGCCAGGCGGTGAATGATCGACCTTTGACTGTCAAGATGCGTGTAGGCTTTGAAAATACAGATAACTTTTACGAAATACTAGATATCATCAATCGCCATAGTATTGATTTGTTAAGTTTACATGGTCGCACGGTAAAAGATATGTACCACGGAGCAGTGAAATATGATTTGATTGCGGAAGCGGTGCAACGGGTTCATTGTCCAGTGCTTGCTAATGGCAATATCCACTCGGCGAAAAATGCCCTGGAAGTGCTTGCTCAAACGGGTGCAGCAGGTGTGATGGTGGGACGATGGGCCATCGGGAATCCTTGGCTTTTTAATCAAATTCGGCAAGCTTTGCGCTGTGAACCGATTACGCCCGTTCCTTTAGTAGAAGTACGCGACTATATTGAGCGTTTGTGGCAGACCCCCACAGCCCCAAGTATGTCAGAGCGATCGCGTATAGGCTACCTCAAAAGGTTCCTCAACTATATTGCCCTGAGTGTTGACGCTGAAGGTGATTTCCTCCGGCTGATGCGACAGACGCAGACCGAGGTAGAATTGTTTAACCTTTGCGATCGCTTTCTCGTTGCTGATATGACAAAAACTTTAGCCCTAGCACCCTACTCAGGCATATAACTGGTAATGCGATTTTTGAATATTCCATCGATTAATCTTTATACTGGATGCATAGAGATGGTTTCTATGTCATCCTTAAAAGTGAGAATTAATTCGGTGACAGTGTTTGTTTTTAGTATTCACAGGCTTCTCTCCGAAATTTAAATCTCTACACACTGATAATTTTGGAGAAAATCGATGTCAATTTATGTAGGCAACCTCTCTTACGAAGTTACTCAAGATACCTTGAGCGCTGTTTTTGCCGAATACGGCACCGTAAGACGTGTTCAACTACCTACTGACCGCGAAACCGGACAACTACGCGGTTTCGGATTTGTAGAAATGGGAACTGAAGCTGAAGAAGCAGCTGCCATTGAAGCGCTTGATGGTGCTGAATGGATGGGCCGTGACCTCAAAGTTAACAAAGCCAAGCCCAGAGAAGACAGAGGCCCTTCTGGTGGTAACCGGGGGGGATACGGTGGAGGTGGAGGCGGTGGACGTAACCGCTACTAAGCTTTGAAATCTGAAATTTAGACAAAAAGTTGGTCTTTTTTGCACTTTAGTCAACTGGTCAGCTTACCATTATGAGCAATTAAGTTAAGTCAAATTAGCAGGAGAGATAATGACCCAAATAGTAGTAGGCGACAATGAACACATTGAGTCAGCCTTACGCAGATTTAAGCGAGAAGTTTCTAAGGCGGGAATTTTTCAAGATATGAGGAAGCATCGTCACTTTGAAACGCCTATTGAAAAACGCAAGCGCAAAGAAATTGCCAAGCACAAGCAGAGTAAGAGACGGTTCCGCACCTAAGGAATAACATAGATATAAACGAATGCCCTTATAGAATTTATGAGGGCTTTCTTTATGGTTGTAAAAAGTCAGCAACACAATTTTTGAAAGCTTTTGGTCGCCAATGCTGTTTATCCTTCTTGCGTAGTCAAAGTATCTCCCATCACTTACCTAACAAAGCTTCAAATTCAGCTTGTAAAGAAGTGATATCTGCCACTCTAGCCACGAGTATATTGTCATGATTACCAGCGTTATTTAAACGTGCTTTCCAGTAACCCACACTTTCGGCGTTGTTCATCCAAAACTGTACTACGGTATCTATCACTTGTTCGGTATTCCAACCCCATTTAACTGGTAATGGTTCCACGGTTTCTAATAAGGCATCTAGTGTACATTTATGAGTTCCTAGATATTCAACACCTAAATTCTCTAGTTGGTTTATGGTCTGCTGTTGCTGATTAAAAAATTGCCAAACTGGAGACACACCTACAATATCAAAGGTGTATTTCATACCAATCCTCCCAACAATTAATTAGTTGTCTGAAAAAGATAGATTTTGGTAATAAATTTTGTTATTCAATGGACATAAAAACAGCAATGAAAAGTAGATTTTTTTATCTATGTCATCAAAAGCAAACTTTGAAATAAGTTAGCACTTATTGAGTTAGAGTGCTAAAGTGGATTCTATTGTTGATTGTATTATGAAATAGTTTTGAGCAGATTTTAAGGTAAAAATTATATTTTTAATAATTTTTTAATTTTTATGTTCTCAAATGGTAGAGGCTAATTAGCGGCTGCTTGGTTATGGGCGATCGCCTGAGGTTTTTTCTTTTTTCCATACATGAATGTACAGAGGGCAATCTCCCCCAGCCCTCTTTTCTGGTCAAAATAGTGAATTTTTGTCGGTATTGGCAAACTGCTTGGCAGCACAAATAGAACAGACATGCCAGCGCTGGAGTTCGCCCGGAGGCGTAGGACATTGACATTGAGGGCAAAGAGGTAAGTTATGCGATCGCACTTGTATTTTTTGCGCCCAAGATCCAAAGGCAGTATCGACATTTTGGATATGGGGATGCATCTGACGCCGGGAGCTACTGAGACTACCCAGATAACTAGGATGATCCTGTGGAACCACTAATTTTTGTTTTGGCAATTCTGGAGGTACTGCCCAACCAGCGGTAGAAAAGCGAATATCTAACAAAGGTTCGGGCAGTTTTTGATTTAACTTAACCATGAGTGTCTGGCGACTAAAAGTCATGTTCTGCGCCCAAGCAGCGCTAGAAGTTGCCACCCATAAAACTTGACGTTGAATCGATAATGGTCTTGTATGAGCAGCTACCTTAGAGCCAACAACGTCTGCCCAATTCTGCAACAACTTCTGTAATGGTTGTTCTCGCCATTGAGCTTGCTGTTCTAGAACGCCTAAAATATCATTGACTGATTTTAATGCCATTTCACAATCATAGAACTTTGTAATCTACCCTACGGATTAAACAATTTTCGCTACTATTGGCTCAAATGTATATAAAGTTAATCCAGCAGTCTAGGTTTGAGGCAAAGAGGTAATGAGTCAAAACCCCCTGATAGATTCTGGTACTTCATCATCTCCAGCATCTGGGTTAAAACCAGCATTAGCGGCAGCACTGGCGAGTTTAGAAGTGCCGCTAGATCAAGAGTTAGCCCGATATCGTCGTACACGCATAGCACTGAGGATACCGAATCAATACCGTGCGGGAAATTACATTAGTCAATCACAAGATTTGACAGACGCTACTGCTACAGAAGAGCAAAATTCCCCATCTGTAGGAGAAGTTAATCTTCCTACCCCACCTGGGTTTGTATTCAATGAAACTCCTCAAGAAAACCCAGTTCCCACTACTGCAAAAACAGAGGAACTTAATCATCTCAACTTAGCCGCCAATACCGAATCTATTAATACTCAAATTCCTCAATCCTCAGTAAATTCTGGGAGTAGCATTGTCCCGTCCATCGCTAAAACTAATTCCAGTGAAAATATTGCCCAAACCAACGATACGCCTTCACAGCCAGATGATTACTTAGAATCAAGCGAAGCACTACTACGAAGCTTAACAGATGAACAACAGCAGCCGGCACAGAAGCCAAGTCATTCAAATGACAGCCTGCTATCACCTTTGGGTATTGGCTCGATGTTGTTGTTATTAGTGGCCAGTCTTACCCTGGGGTATATAGTATTTAATCCTAACTCTCAAGATTGGCCTCAGTTTAATTTTGGGAGATTATTTAACAGCGATCCATCTACTACTACAGACAGTACAGAAGCAGTGGGAAATAGCACTCAACCTCAGGTGGAACCGGAACTCACTCCCATACCCAAGTATCCCAATTTAGCTGCTCAAGAATTTCCAGAAGTGAGAGAACCGACTGATATAGTCGGTTTACAACCCAAAGTCCAACCAACAGTAACCCCACAACCACCCCCACAACCGGTAGTTCCGCCTGTGGTTGAGTCGTTGCCAGAATTACAGCCTGCACCCCCGGTAAATTTACCTGCAATTCCCACGGTACAACCTTCGCCTGAACCTACTCCAACTCCACCCACTAGCAATGTCGAACTCAAACCAGCAGCAGATGGGTTTTATCATATAGTGATGGATAATCAAGGCGATCGCGCGCTCACCGCTGCGAGGAAAGTAGTTCCTGATGCTTATTTATCACCCGGACAAACAGTGATTTATTTGGGTTCAGTTAAGACCCCAGAGGAGGCAAAACAAAGGGTTCAAGAGCTACAATCCCAAGGCCTTAAAGCCAGAATTCAGCAGCCATGAGTGGCAAAAATCTACGATAGGATGAGGAAAACATCTACAAAATGCCCTGCCTGTTGACTGGCAATAAATAAATGGAGAGCCGATATGGGACTGATTCAACGTATCCTGCGGATAATTCGCGCCAATCTTAATAGTCTGATAGGCAGTGCAGAAGATCCAGAAAAGATTCTCGAACAAGCTGTCCTGGAAATGCAGGAAAACTTAGTGCGATTGCGACAGGGGGTAGCACAGGCCATCGCTACCCAAAAACGCACCGAACGACAGGCTGCGGCTGCCCAATCAACAGCAGAAGAATGGTATCGTCGCGCCCAACTGGCCCTGCAACAAGGTAATGAACCTTTAGCACGAGAAGCTTTGACGAAACGCAAAGCCTATCAGGAAACTGCTACAGCTCTTTATAATCAGATAGAGCAACAAAATGAAGTAGTCGCCAGGCTAAAAAAAGATATGCGATCGCTAGAGTTAAAAATCAGCGAAGCCAAAACCAAAAAAGATATGTACATTGCCCGGGCCCGTTCGGCTGAAGCTTCTTATCGACTCCAGGAAATGCTCGATAATTCTTCTGCCACTAGCAGTCTCGGTGCTTTTGAGCGCATGGAAGATAAAGTTTTACAAATCGAAGCACAATCAGAAGCCATCGCCCTACTAGGTACTGATGACCTGCAAAAACAATTTGACTCTCTAGAAGGGGCAACTGACATTGATACCGAACTAGCAGCCATGAAAGGGCAAATTCTGGACGGTAGCAACACTCAGCAACAGCAGTTACCCAAGAGTCCAGAGCCTTAAAAATTGGGCAATTACCAAATTTAGGAGATATCTTAAAAATTAATAGGTGTCGGCAGGTACCGAACCAAAGCGGAAAGATTACATTGAAAGAGGAAGTTATTAAATAGTAAAAAAGCGAACTTTCCCCCAAAGTGCGTCAAATCTAAAAGGAAAAACAAAGTTATGGGATTATTTGATCGTATTAGACGAGTAGTCGGTGCTAACCTCAACGACTTAGTTAATAAAGCTGAAGACCCCGAAAAAATGCTAGAGCAAGCCATCCTGGAAATGCAGGAAGACTTGGTACAGTTGCGTCAGGGAGTAGCCCAGGCGATCGCCGCCCAAAAACGAACTGAGAAGCAGTATAATGATGCCCAAAATGAAATTAATAAGTGGCAACGCAATGCTCAATTAGCACTGCAAAAAGGCGATGAAAACCTAGCACGACAAGCCCTAGAACGCAAAAAGACATTTACTGATACCAGCGGCGCACTGAAAACTAGCCTCGATCAGCAATCCACTCAGGTAGAAACCCTCAAGCGCAACTTGATTCAGCTAGAAAGCAAGATTTCTGAGGCCAAAACCAAAAAAGAAATGCTCAAAGCGCGGATTACAACCGCCAAAGCCCAAGAGCAACTTGAAGGTATGGTGCGCGGAATGAATAGCAGCAGCGCTATGGCGGCTTTCGAGCGCATGGAAGAAAAAGTCATGATGCAAGAAGCTCGCGCCCAATCAGCAGCAGAATTAGCAGGCGCAGATTTAGAAACCCAATTTGCTCAGTTGGAAAGTGGTAGCGACGTTGATGATGAATTAGCCGCATTAAAAGCCCAGATGCTACCGCCGGCGGCTGCACCTAACCAACCCCAATTACCACCAGAACAAAAAAGCAGCCCTGCACAATCGAATGAAGTGGTTGACTCTGAACTGGAATCCCTACGTAAGCAATTAGATCAATTGTAATTTTGGTAACACATTTTTCCAAGCTAGTCCCACACCTGATGGTTGTGGGATTTTGTTTCACTAAGCAACAAAGAATGGGGTAATGAGGCAGAATTTCTGTTCTTGTCCCCCTGTCCCCTATCCCCACTCCCTTCTTCTAGTATTGGGTATTTCACGATAGAGTATTGTGTGTGCCAACTTTGATCGATGCCACTTAATGGAGACTGTCATGAGTAAGGGTGTAATCACCATAACCGATGGTGAGTTTGAAACCGAAGTATTGAAAGCCGAGCAGCCTGTACTAGTTTACTTTTGGGCTTCTTGGTGTGGCCCTTGTCAATTGATGTCGCCACTAATGAATCTTGTTGCTACTAAATACAGCGATCGCCTAAAGGTCGTGAAAATGGAAGTCGATCCTAACCCTGTTTCGGTGAAACATTTCCAAGTAGAAGGTGTACCAGCTCTGAGGCTAGTTGAAGGAGAGAAGTTATTAATCTCCACCGAGGGAGCAATTGGCAAAGAAAAATTACTCAGCCTCTTAGATACGCACTTAAATAGTAATTAGTCCACAGCTAAAACTAACGACTAACGACTAATGACTAATGACCAATGACTAACATGCAGTTTGCGAAGCGTTTACAACCCCTGCAATTTAATGTATTTGCTGATATGGACAAAGCCAAAGCTGTGGCTTTATCAGCAGGAAGACAGTTAATCGATCTGTCACTAGGATCTTCTGATTTACCAGCCCAGTCCCACGTCACCGCAGCCATCGCCCAGTCTCTCGATGACCCAAGTACCCACGGCTACTTATTGTTTCATGGTACTCAAGCGTTTCGCCAAGCCGCAGCTAACTGGTACGAACAAAAATTTGGCATCGCCGTCGATCCAGAAACTGAGGTGCTACCCCTGATTGGTTCCCAGGAAGGGACTGCTCATCTACCTTTAGCATTGCTCAACCCTGGGGATTTTGCTTTATTGCTTGATCCTGGCTACCCCTCCCACGCTGGAGGTGTCTACTTGGCTAGTGGTCAAATTTACCCTATGCCATTATTGGTAGAAAATGATTTCTTACCAGTACTTGCTGACATTCCCCCAGATGTTTTAGCTCAATCGCGGATGATGGTATTGAGTTATCCTCACAATCCTACTGCCGCGATCGCTCCTTTATCTTTTTTCCAAGAAGCTGTGGCCTTTTGTCAGCAGCATAATCTGGCTTTAGTTCACGATTTTCCCTACGCAGACTTGGTATTTGAAGTAAATAGAGAGTGGGGAAACAACCAGCCCCATTCCCCATCTTTAGTTCCTTCTATTCTGCAAGCTGATCCAGATAAAAGCGTTGCCATTGAATTTTTTACTCTTTCTAAGTCTTACAATATGGGCGGATTCCGTATTGGCTACGCCATCGGTAATGCTCAATTAATTCAAGCTTTACGCCAAGTCAAAGCAGCAGTTGATTTTAACCAGTATCGGGGAATTTTGAACGGGGCGATCGCTGCCCTCACGGGGCCACAAACAGGAGTTATCGAAGCCGTTACCACTTTTCGTAAACGTCGTGATGCTTTTATTAACGCTTTGCATCGTATTGGTTGGCAAGTTCCCACACCCAAAGCCACAATGTACATTTGGGCTAAGTTACCCTCACCGTGGCAGGAAAATTCTGTAGAATTTTGTACTCAGCTAGTCAAACAAACGGGTGTAGCGGCTTCTCCTGGTGCTGGCTTTGGCAAATCTGGAGAAGGATATGTTCGCTTTGCTTTAGTACATGAACCACCTGTATTAGAAACTGCTGTAGCAAGAATTGCTGAATTTTTAAACCAATAGCTGAGAAATTTCCCATAATCGACTTGTGGCAAAAATGCGAATCAGCAAAAAACTACAGATAAACATCGATCAATATAAATTGAAATTTTGGCGTTGCATAAATGCGGGATGAAATCATAAAATTCAACCTTTGCATCTCTTACCCTCTGCGCCTTTGCGCGCCAGTTGCTACAAGTCAGGGAACCCGCCCAACGCACTGGGTTGCCTTTGCGTGAGGCAAAAATCATCCCATTAATCAGCAACGCCCAAATTTTTGCTAATTTTTAGTTATTAAGGTAATAATAGACTAGTACCGCACTTGCTACAGGAAACTCTGATAAATGCGGCCAACCTGAGCGCACATTGCCCGCTCTCCATAACTAGCTGTCATTGCTCTTTAGTATTGCTATAGTCACAATTCTTAAAGAATTTGTTCAAGAGTTCTGTAAAATTTTCACTTATCAATGTTTCTTTGTGAGCTGAAATGTCAACACACTTACTCACTATAAATCAACAATTACATTTGCTCCTATTAAAAAGACTTTTACTAATTGAAGATAATGATATTAACAGAATGTTGATGAGTGATTATCTGAGTTACTGTGGATATCATGTCAAAAGTTTGTCACATGGAACTAATGTTTTTGCAAATATAGAAAAATTCAAACCTCAATTAATATTATTAGATTTAAAATTACCCGATATTGATGGTTATTCTATTCTAGAGCAAATTCAGCAGCAACCAGAGATATCAAAGATACCTGTTATTGTAGTTTCAGCATTTGCTTTTAAAGCTGATCAAGAACGAGCTATGGCTTTAGGTGCTAGTTATTATTTTGTCAAGCCTGTAAATCTTACCGCTTTAATTATTAAAATAGAAGAAAAGTTAGCCTGTCATCATCAAATATAAATATTGATAGTTTATTTGTATTTGATGTAAATTTATTCATCAGTTTCATTATTAATATAATCTTCAACCCTTTCATTCATGATTTGCACAGAATTACCAATGCTATCAAGCTTGCGTTGTAATTGTGCTATTAATAAAACCGCTGTTTGTAGTTCGTTAAGAGTTTCAGCCATAGCTTCACGGTAATTAGATTCAAAATCTTGGATATTCATGAGTTTTCTATTTGATCATCAGATAGAGAGTAATCCGCTGCGATTTTTAATAGCCTGCGTAGACAGGTAATCAAGTTGTACTGATTTATGTTGTTAATCTTAATGATAATCATAGAAACAAATTATTAAAACCGTTAATTCGCCTAATGTTTAAATTCAATTAATAATCAGGAAGATTGCTTATGCATACCAAAATAAGGAATTTTTTATTCAATTAAATAATCGAGATATAGAGCTAGTTTGAGTAACCTGAAAAAATATGATTTAAAGTTAGTGTATAGAAATTTTATTAAAAATCCGAAATTATAAATATTAGTCATGTCAAATTTCTGAAAAATTTGTAAAATTCTTGAAAAATTAGTTATTTTTTTATGAAATAAACTAAATATATGTAAGTAAGTTAATAAAAACTATGACCGCAAATAATAGTAGTCAAGTGATGTATCATCTAAGGCTTCAGGTGATTGAGGCTTCATCTGGATTTGATCAATTACCTGGGCCATCAACACAAAAAATTTATTTTTCTTAAAATAAGAATAGGTAAATTCGTTAAATTACCTAAATTAAACTGTGACAATATCTACATCTACTCCAATACTACCACTGCTTAAAGACGCAGAACGTCTGGCCAGTCGTCTAGCGGAAATTCCGCCAGAACCGGGAGTTTATTTCATGCGGGATGGGAGCGATCGCATTATATATATAGGCAAGTCACGGAAACTGCGATCGCGTGTACGTTCCTATTTTCGGGACGGCTACAATAAAAGCGAACGTATAGCCACAATGGCCAAGCAGGTGACAGATATTGAATTTATTGTCACCGATACGGAAGCTGAAGCCTTAGCCTTGGAAGCCAACTTAATCAAGCAGCATCAGCCTTACTTTAATGTGCTGCTGAAAGATGATAAAAAATATCCCTACGTTTGTATCACTTGGTCAGAAGACTATCCCCGCATTTTCATTACCCGCAAACGTCAACTCGGTAAAGAAAAAGATAAATTTTACGGGCCGTACACTGATGCAGGTTTATTGCGGGAAATATTACGCATATCTAAACGCATCTTTAGCTTGCGACAACGACCCCAACCTTTATTTAAAGACCGTCCTTGTTTGAATTATGACTTAGGACGCTGTCCTGGTGTCTGTCAAAAGTTGATTTCACCAGAAGAATACCGCAAAACTGTGCAAAAGGTGGCGATGGTATTTCAAGGTCGTAGTCAAGAACTGATTGATATCCTCACAGAACAAATGCAAACCGCAGCCGAGGCGTTGAACTTTGAATCGGCGGCGCGCATTCGTGATCAAATTGCTGGATTAAATTCCCTGACTGCTAATCAAAAAGTTTCCTTACCAGACGATACAGTGTCACGGGATGCTTTAGCACTAGCAGCCGATGAACAACGGGCTTGCATTCAATTATTCCAAATTCGGGCTGGTCAACTGGTAGGAAGTTTAGCCTTTATTGCAGATACTCAAGCCGAACCAGGTGCTATTTTACAACGAGTTTTAGAGGAACATTACCAAACTGCTGATACAGTGGAAATTCCCACAGAAATTTTGGTACAGCATGAGTTACCAGATAGCGAAATTTTGGCAGATATTTTAACTCAGCGCAAGGGTAAAAAAGTCACAATTTTACATCCACAACGCCAAACCAAGGCAGAATTAATTGAGATGGTAGAACGCAATGCTGAGTATGAATTGCAAAGAACGCAAAAATTAAGCGATCGCAATCATCAAGCAATGCAAGATTTGGCGACTATTCTCGATTTACCCGACTTACCCCACCGCATTGAAGGTTACGATATTTCTCACATTCAAGGGTCAAATGCTGTGGCTTCCCAAGTTGTGTTTATCGATGGGTTACCAGGAAAGCAACATTATCGCCACTACAAAATTAAAAATCCCCATGTGACAGCAGGACATTCCGATGATTTTGCTAGTTTGGCTGAAGTTATCCAAAGACGGTTTCGCAAGTATGGCGAAGATACACAATTACCGAGAGTTGGTAATCCTGACTGGCCTGATTTAATTATGATTGATGGCGGTAAAGGTCAGTTATCATCGGTTGTCGCCGTTTTACAAGAAATGAATTTATTAGAAGACTTGCGAGTTGTCAGTTTGGCGAAGCGACAAGAAGAGATTTTTTTACCGGGAGAATCTCAACCTTTGGAAACCGATGCAGAACAACCAGGAGTCCAGTTATTGCGGCGGTTACGAGATGAAGCCCATCGCTTTGCTGTGAGTTTCCATCGTCAGCAACGTAGTGATAAATTGAAGCGATCGCGTTTAGATGAAATTCCCGGTTTAGGACATCATCGCCAAAAGCAACTATTAGGACATTTTCGCTCAGTTGATTACATTCGGCAAGCCACACCTACACAGTTAGCCGAGGTTGCGGGAATTGGGCCGAGATTAGCTCAAGAAATTTATGATTATTTTCATCCTGGTTCCGGAAGTTGAACTTTATTCCTCAATCATTAATCTACCTAAAATTTCATTCCATTTCTCTTTGTGAATTTTGCGGATTTCATTATCTGACTCTATCAATTGTGAATATAAATCAACAAAATCTGTGATAGACATGATTAATCTTAAGTAATATTTAATTGTCGGAATAATTCCATTAAGAATTACTTGACATCCATGTTCTGATGAAATTTCTTTAATAAGTTTATTAATCTGTTCAGCTTCTAATTGTTTAACATCTTTTGACGCAAAAATATAGTATCTTTGAGGATTATGTATAGTAATTTTATTTTTGGCACGGTAAACCATTTGCAGAGTAATTTCTTGCCCATATTTGATTTCTATAGCTTCAATAAGATGAGAATTATTATCAAAAATTTCAATATCTCCAGCAGTTTTAGAAGTTCTATCAGAAGCTGTATGACTGCCTAATTTTTTCAGTGTACATGAATTATATCTAGATATTTCCTTCACTAAAATTTGATAAAGGCCATAGAAGGCAATAACAGGCAATTTTGATCCACCATCAGTTTTATAGTTATAGTTAAAATGCTCATCTAAAGCATTGACTAAACTCTTTAAATCTAACTTTTCTGGATTACTTAATTTAATAATTTCAACTAAATTATTATCTTTAACTGATTTAACCAATTTTAGAAGCAATTTTAAAACATTTTCTGCTTTATAGGGATGTATCTGCACGAAATCAATAATATTGAGAAATGCTAATTTTAAAGACTTAGGACTTATATTACCCTCATAATTTAACGTATAAGGGTAAGGTTGTTCTAAAGAACGAGTTAACCAACCACTTTCAGCCATTGCCGGTAAGCCTAACTCGGTTAATGTAGGGGTAATATATTTTGTATCTATAGTTCTTCCTGAAAACCCACCCTGAAGGTCAACTTGATGATATCTAATATCTTGAGATGGATATAAAATTTTATGTACTAAAAGAGTAACTAGTACTGTAAAAACTGCCTTTCTAGTAAAGCAATTTTTACTAATATGCACAACATAATCTTGATATCTTTGTGGTAATTCAGTTTGATTAATTTCAAAGTCAGATATGTTTTTATAAATTTGTATAAGTTTTTCTTTATGATTCATATTCAAAGATATGTCTGCTTGAATAAGTTGCTTAAAGTCACAAGTTTGATTAAAATCTACTTGTTGTAACGCCCTATTTTGATATGAAAAAACTTGATTTTTAATTTGATTTGCTAGTTCATAAATTACTGGTACACACACAGAGTTACCTATCTGTTTATAGCACTCTGCTAAATTGCTATGGGTTTTGAAATCATCAGGAAACCCCATAATTTTATAACACTCTCCAAGGGTTAATTTGCGGACTACATCTTCTTCTGGTATGTAAATAAAAAATCTTCCCGAAGTCTCTTGAGAAGGTATTGTGGGATGTACTCCTTCTATAGAATAAATTCTATTTGGTTGATGATGAACCCGCGATAAATGTTCTGTGTTTGGCCTAATACCTGTTTTCCAAATACTTTTATTACGATATCCTACAAAAATCAAACCTGATGCTTGTTGTTTAGGATTATCTATCATTGTGTATTCTTCAGTATTTAAGTATTCAAATTTTCCAGAAGGACACAAAAATTCCCTCAATTTTGGAAATCTTTTAGATTTTTGAAGATTGTTAAAATTAAATTTCTTATCTTTTGTAGCTACAAATATTACTCTTTCTCTATTTTGTGGTAATCCAAAGTCTCTAGAGTTAACTATTTCGTAGTTAACCACATAACCCATATCTTCTAAAGAATATAGTATTACTTCTAATGTTCTACCTTGATCGTGATGTAATATATGTTTAACATTCTCTAGGAGAACGACAGGAGGATTAATATGTTCAATAATTTCACAAATATGAAAAAATAAAGTACCCCTAGTGTCATGGAAACCTTTTCTGCGTCCACAAATACTGAAAGGTTGACAAGGAAAACCAGCTGTTAAAACATCAAAATAAGGTAAATTTTTTAAATCAAGTTTTCTAATATCAGATTCGGGCTTTTCCCCAAAATTATTGAAATAAACCTGTTGACACGCCTCATCAATCTCACAAGAAAATACACACTTATAGTCAGCCTTTTCAAATGCTAATCTAAAACCTCCAATACCAGCAAATAAATCAGCAAACTTTAGTTTTAATTCCTCCATAAAAATCAGTAAAACATTCTTTAAATAGTCAAAGTATATATCATAGCAAACTCTCACTATTTTTAGTATTTTTTATTCATAGACTTAGCTGTTTTTCATATAATTCAAAAGATTATTCTATTATTTTACGTGTTTAACTTTAGCTTTTGTATAATTAAAGACACAAAACCCATACTCCCCAATTAAATATTAACTAAATCTTAAAATAAAAATTATGTGACTAAAGATACAGTATTTTCTTGCTGTTAATTTTTCAATACAAGAACGGCTTTTAATACTTGGCTAGCATAACCAAAGAATTACGTTATCTCAAGGCATTAGTCATAGGGATCACTAAATTTCTAAACGATACATAATGGAAAAACGAGTTTATATATCCAAAGTGGGATGGAAACCTTACATAAATATGAAGATAATGAGGGATAGCATATAAAAACAATCAAATCTAAATTTTTGTTTAAAATCATCGGACTATATCAAAACTCTTTGTTAACTTAAGCCAACCAAATTAAAATCTTTGTTGATTTAATTCGCCATTTTGTCAAATTAGAAAACAGCACAACCAGGGATTTGAAAATGCATATATTACAAAAAATTCACTGTCCAAATTGTGGCAGTGAAGCAGAACGTCATTATATTTCTGATAGTCAAATAACCCGGACACAATGTCCAAGTTGCGATTATTTAATGATCACTTGCACTCGGACAGGCAGAGTAATTGAGGCTTACGCCCCAGGGATTCAAGCATATGTCAAAAAGCAAGTGAGCGTAAGTACTGAATCTTAATGACTAGCGCGGAGTTGTCCACAAGCAGCATCAGCTTCTAAACCACGAGAGTAGCGGACACTAACAGCTATTTGTTTTTGTTTGAGGACATTTACAAAAGCTTGAATGCGATCGCTACTAGGGCGTTGATAATCTACTTCATCGATGGGATTGTAGGGAATTAAATTCACATGACTTTGAAACCCGCGCAGACATTTTGCCAATTGCACAGCGTGTTGTGGTAAGTCGTTGAACCCAGCCAACAGGACATATTCAAAAGAGATGCGTCGTCTAGTTATTTCCACATATTCCCGACATTCATCTAGCAAATCTTCTAGAGGATAGGGGCGGGCGCTGGGAATAAGCTGTTCACGTAGTGCTTGGTTAGGTGCGTGGAGACTCACCGCCAAAGTGACTTGTAAATTGTGCTTGGCAAACTGACGGATGCGATCGCGTATCCCTACTGTAGAAACAGTCAGCGATCGCTGTCCAATTCCCACATCTTGATTTAAGGATTTCAAAGCTGCTAACACATTCTCAGTATTCAATAACGGTTCACCCATGCCCATAAATACCACATGGCTCACACGTTGCTGAAAATCCTCTTGGACAGTCAATACTTGATCAACAATTTCATGTCTGCCTAAATTGCGGATATATCCACCTTTACCAGTAGCACAAAAATCACACGCCATTGGACAACCCACCTGAGTTGACACACAAACTGTCAGACGTTTTGCGGTAGGAATGCCAACAGTTTCAATGATTTGACCGTCAGCGAGTTTCAAAAGATATTTTACCGTACCATCAGGCGCAACAGCGCGGTGATGTATAGTGGAACGACCAATAGGTATTTCTGCAACTTCCGCCCGCCATTGTTTAGAAAACACAGAAATATCAGCAAGCGATCGCACACCCTTTTGATAAATCCACTCATGCAGTTGCTTACCTCTATAAGCCGGTTGTCCCTGCTGCTGTACCCAAGCAGTTAACTCAGTCACCGAAGCACCGAGTAAAGGAGGAATTAATTGAAGTTTCTCAGCATTGGGTGAGTCAACTGGAGGAGTAAAAGGCGTAGCAGACATAAAAAATTTAGTGTTGATCTTAGATCTCTATGCTACAACTTCTACATCAATATCAATGATTCTGGGGTTGAGAAATCCGCGCCTCGATATCTTCCAACGTTTGTAACAATAAACGCTTGGCTTGTAATTGCCAACCCCACTTCTGAATCCTAAAAGCCGCCACAGTTCCCACTACACCTACCAATAAAACCACAGGTTGATTCAGAGAAATCCCAAATAATAAACCCAATCCCGCAATTCCCCAAAACGGTAAAGCCGCTGCTTGTCTTTGTTCTTCTACAATATTAGTAAATATACTAGGCTTCATAGTAGCCAATAGCTCGTCCTTAACTTGCCTTTGTTCTACTGCTGATACCGATAAACCAATTTTACGGCGCAATTTCTCAATTTTTCGGGCATCAGTACTGTATTGAGTGAGTTCATCTTCCGCCATTTTTAAGAGTCTTTCTAGTTGCGCCATTTCACTTGTGATTTCGGGATTTTAGTACAGCTTTGATTTCAAAGAAAGTTAAATTTTCCTAACTATAGTGTTGCATTTAATAGCACAATCCTCAAACCCAAACCTAAAATGAGACATGGGGATAATACCCAGCAATACAAACTTTCAACCAGAGCATATACTTGAGAGGTAATACAGATGGTTACAGTATCTCAAAACACCGTGGCTCAATCTACCAAAGAGCGATCGCTGATTCTCTGGTTTGATGAAGTGGGGATTGCTGATATACCGTTAGTGGGTGGAAAGAACGCCTCATTAGGGGAAATGATTCAACAATTGACACCCCAAGGCGTGAACGTCCCCACAGGATTTGCTACAACTGCTTATGCTTATCGCTATTTCATCCAATCAGCCGGCTTAGAAGCCAAGTTACGCACACTGTTTGCTGATTTGGATGTCGAGGATGTGAAAAATCTTAAATTGCGGGGAAAAAAAGCGCGATCGCTACTGATGCACACACCATTTCCGGTAGAATTGCGTCAGGCGATCGCCACAGCTTATCAAAAACTCTGTGAAACATACAACACAGATACAGATGTAGCCGTCCGTTCCAGCGCCACCGCCGAAGACCTCCCCGATGCTAGTTTTGCTGGACAGCAAGAAAGTTATTTGAACGTTGTCGGTGTCGAAGAAGTTTTAGCAGCCTGTCATAAATGTTTTGCGTCTATATTTACCGACCGCGCCATATCCTATCGCCACACCAAAGGATTTGACCACTTTAGCATTGCCCTCGCCGTCGGTGTGCAAAAAATGGTGCGTTCAGACTTAGCTACTTCTGGAGTCATGTTTTCCATTGACACAGAAACCGGTTTTAAAGATGCTGCACTCATTACCGCCGCCTATGGTTTAGGCGAAAACGTTGTTCAAGGAACCGTCAACCCAGATGAATACTATGTTTTTAAACCAACCTTAAAAGCAGGTTTTCGCCCCATTATTGATAAAAAACTGGGCAGTAAAGAACTAAAAATGATCTATGATGACGGTTCTAAATTTACTAAAAACATCTCCGTATCAAGCGCCGAACAAGGTAAATTTGCCCTGAGTGATGCAGAAATCTTACAACTAGCACATTGGGCTTGTTTAATAGAAGACCATTATTCCCAAACCCACGGTAATTACTCCCCAATGGATATTGAGTGGGCTAAAGATGGCATTACCAATCAACTATTTATTGTCCAAGCCCGTCCCGAAACCGTGCAATCGCAGAAACAAGGAAACATATTGCGGAGTTATCATTTGGTATTTGGGAATAAGGAATGGGGAATAGGTAATGGTGAAAAATCTTCCTCACCCTCCACCCTGCGGGAAGTCGCTAACGCGTCTACATCACCTCATCCCTTAGTCACTGGTCGCGCCATCGGGGAAGCAATTAGTCAAGGTAAAGTCAACCTAATTTTAGATGTGAATAAAATCGACCAATTCCAAGCTGGGGACGTGTTGGTAACAGAAAGAACTGACCCCGACTGGGAACCGATTATGAAACGCGCCAGTGCGATTGTCACTAATGCTGGGGGACGTACCTGTCATGCAGCGATTATTGCTAGAGAATTGGGAGTACCGGCAATTGTCGGCTGCGGTAATGCTACGGAAATTTTAAAATCTGGGCAAGAGGTGACGATTTCTTGCGCCGAGGGAGATGAAGGTAAGGTTTATGAGGGATTATTACCATTTGAAGTTAAAGAAGTAGCCCTAGAGAACCTACCCCGTACCCATACTCAAATTCTTATGAATGTAGGTAATCCCCAAGAAGCCTTGAGTTTATCTGCAATTCCCAACGATGGCGTAGGTTTAGCACGGACAGAGTTTATTATTGCCAATCAAATCCAAGTTCATCCAATGGCGTTGATTCACTATGAAAAGTTAACAGATGAATTTGTCAAAACCAAAATTAATCAAGTTACTGCACTTTATGATCACAAGCCCCAGTATTTTGTCGATAAATTAGCCCAAGGTATAGGAAAAATTGCGGCGGCTTTTTATCCGAAACCAGTGATTGTACGAATGTCAGATTTCAAAAGTAATGAATATGCCAATCTGTTAGGTGGTCAACAATTTGAACCCAAAGAAGAAAACCCCATGCTGGGTTGGCGCGGGGCCGCACGTTATTATGATCCAGGTTATAGAGAAGCTTTTGCCTTAGAATGTCAGTCCATCAAACGAGTCCGCGACGACATGGGTTTGACTAATGTTATCCCCATGATTCCCTTTTGTCGCACTCCCGAAGAAGGACGTTTGGTGTTAGCAGAAATGGCCAAAAATAATTTAAAACAAGGCGTGAACGGCTTGCAAGTTTATGTGATGTGTGAGTTGCCCAGTAATGTGATGATGGCTGAAGAATTTGCTGGTGTATTTGATGGCTTCTCCATTGGTTCTAATGATTTAACACAGTTAACTCTGGGACTGGATAGAGATTCGGCATTAGTGGCACATTTATTTGATGAACGCAACCCAGCCGTGAAGCGCATGGTGCAAATGGCCATAGAAGCTGCGAAAAAGCATAATCGCAAAATTGGTATTTGTGGGCAAGCACCCAGTGATTACCCAGAATTTGCCCAATTTTTAGTAGAACAGGGAATTGATTCTATTAGTCTGAATCCAGATTCGGTTTTAAAGACGATGTTGGAAGTGGCAAAAGTCGAGCAAAATAATGTAAGTAATTAAGGGTTAGTAGTCAAAGTTTGAGGCTTATATGAAGGACTGAAGTCCTGACTACGAACAATTCAGCCTGCCCACAAGTGGCAGGCTATGTTTTTATATTAGAGTTAGCTTTTCTCAACGACATTAGTAATGAGTACAACAACAACACCGCAGAAACGATTAGATCCGCAGTTGTGGCACAAATTTATCAAGTTAGCCAAACCCTACTGGTTTTCGGAAAAAAAGTGGCAAGCTAGGGGACTGCTACTACTATTACTATTTTTGGCATTAGCAGTGAATGCAATTAATGTCGCTATTAGTTTTATTTTTCGCAGAATTGATACTTCATTGGCAACCTTTCCCCAAACACAAGATGCTTCCGTTTTTTGGAGATTTATCGCGGTTTATACTGGGTTATTGGTTGTGGGAACTCCAATTGTTGTCATGTATGGCTATCTCCAAGATAAATTGGGATTGCAATGGCGGGAGTGGCTGACAAATCGGTTTTTGGATAAATATTTTAAAAATCGTGCTTATTACCAAATTAATTTTAATCAAAAGATTGATAACCCAGACCAGCGGATTGCTGAAGATGTCAGGTCATTTACTCGTACTAGTTTGTCTTTTTCGTTGTTGATTCTGACATCAATTATTACTTTAATTTCTTTTACAGGGGTTTTATTATCTATTTCAGTGTCTCTATCGATAGCACTGTTAGTTTATGCAATTTTTGGGACAGTAGTTACGGCGTGGATTGGTCAACGCTTAATTGGCATCAATTTCAATCAACTCAAACGAGAAGCTGATTTTCGTTACGGATTAATTCATGTGCGCGATAATGCTGAATCTATTGCCTTCTATCAAGGTGAAACAGAAGAAATACTGCAACTGAAACAGCGATTTATTCTGGCAATTCGCAACTTTGATTTTTTGATTAATTGGCAGCGAAATCTCGGTTTCTTTACTCAAAGTTATAATTATTTTGTTTCTGCATTACCATACCTGGTAATTGCACCAATCTATTTTGCGGGACAAACTGATTTTGGGACATTCACCCAAGCGGCGATCGCCTTCGGTCAAATTTTTAGGGCCTTATCTGTGGTGGTGGGTCAATTTGAAAATTTAACTGCTTTTGCTGCTGGTATTGAACGGATGGGAGACTTAGCTGAGGCGCTGGAAGCACCAGTTCCCCAACAACCAGGAATGACAACTATCGATGTGACGGAAGATTCGCAGTTGGCTTTACGTCATGTTACCCTACTGACTCCCAACTATGAACGCACCTTGATACGGGATCTACCCTTTAGCTTACAGCCAGGAGATGGTTTAGTAATTGTCGGTAATAGTGGTAGCGGTAAGAGTTCATTATTAAGAGCGATCGCCGGATTATGGAATGCAGGTACTGGTCAAATTATCCGTCCTGCGTTGTCAGAGATGATGTTTTTACCTCAGCGTCCTTATATGGTGTTGGGTTCTTTGCGAAGTCAGTTACTTTACCCCAACCCCGACAATGATATCAGCGAAACAAAAATGCGCCATGTCTTACAAGAGGTAAACTTGACAGAGTTACCCGAACGAGTGGGTGGTTTCGAGATCGAGTTAGACTGGGCCAGCGTGCTTTCTTTAGGTGAACAACAGCGCTTGGCTTTTGCACGATTGCTTTTGAATACACCAAACTATGTCATCCTCGATGAAGCTACAAGTGCGCTGGATTTGGCTAATGAAAAGAGTCTTTATCAACAACTGAAAGCTAAACAAACTACATTAATTAGCGTGGGACACCGCCCTAGCTTGTTGCAGTACCATGAGTATGTGTTAGAGCTAGATGGTACTTCTAGTTGGCGGTTGCTACCTATGGAAGAATACACCATCAATTTGAATGCTTTTAGCTAATTTTCTGGTGGGCGATCGCTTCCCTCGTTACCTTGAAGGAGCGATCGCTATCTACAGATTTATTGAATACAAATTTAGTTAACTATTAATCATAATCTAAAATCGGTCAGCTAAAGTAGTCTACTGCGATACTATTTTTATATGTAAACCACGTCACATAAGCTTATGGAGCCAGACTCTTTACCAACCGAGGTGATTCTGACGCATCCCAGTCAGTCCCTTGGTAGAGTCCAACTCGATTGGACTCCCCAACCGGGAAACTACGTCGATTTTGAAGGTAAAACTTATGCAGTTTTAGAACGCCGCCATAGATATCAATTGAAATCAGGGCGTTACCACTTGCATAATATTGCCCTTTACGTGCAATCTGCTCAAAGACCAGCAGAAAAAACTTTAGTCAAGGGACGTTGGGTTATTGGTGATGCTACCTGTAGCTACAATGCTCATTCGGAAATTATGCGTTGTGCCGTCAACCCAAATGGCCCTTGTGAGTCTTGCCGTTTTTATGAACAAATCAAGAGTAAAAGTTAGGATTTAGCCCCTGATATTTCTTATACTCCATTACCTAAAACTTCTCCCACAGTTAAGCGATTACCATTGACAAAATCCCATCCCGATTGAGGACGTTTGCCAGCTAGTTGCACCTCTGTTAAAAGTAACAAACCCTCACCAGTGTGGGCGATCGCTCCTAGTCCCTTGGCTATGCTGACCACTTCTCCTGAGCTACCTGATATAGTCGATAAATCAGGCAATTTTTGGGATATTTCTATTAATTCAGGCGTTAGCTCATAACCGTAAGTATCACCAAGGGGCAGGGATGCTGTAATTTTCAGCGTTTGGTTACGAAAAGTAGCCACGCAGTTTGGGTAAAAACCTCTGATTTGATTATGTAATTGAATAGCACTCTTTGACCAATCCAAACCATAATCTTGCTTTTTAATTAAAGGTGCATGAGTCGCTGCGGAATTATCTTGACTAACTGGTGTAATTTCCTGGCGTTCCAGTTGCAATAAAGTTTCTACCAATAAATCTCCGCCAATCATAGACAGTCTTTGGGCTAAATCTGGGGCATTATCTAGCAATCCAATGGGTGTAGTTGCTTTTAAAAGCATAGCGCCGGTATCCATTCCCGCATCCATTAACATTGTAGTGATCCCCGTTTCCCTTTCCCCGTTATACAAACACCACTGAATCGGTGCTGCACCTCGATATTGGGGCAAAATCGAGCCATGCACGTTAATGCAACCCAACTTTGGCATATCCAAGATTTCTGGAGACAAAATCTGTCCGTAGGCCACAACAACAAACGCATCTGCACCTGATTGTTGAAGTAGGGCGAGAGTTTCTGCATCCTTTTTAATTCGTTGGGGTTGCCATACAGGTAAATCATGTGTAAGTGCTACATTTTTCACTGCTGAAGGAATAAGTTTATTACCTCGTTCCCGACGTTTATCAGGTTGGGTGACAATTGCCAAAACCTCAAACTCTGGTCGATTCAGTAATTTTTCTAGAGTGGGAACGGCAAATTGAGGAGTACCAAAAAATACTATTTTCATTAGATTTCAATCAATAGTTACTAGGGGCTAAGTAAAACAGCAGGTTTGTGGATCTCGTTAAAACACTTCTAAGTAACATTACTAAGGAATTACCCACAAAGAAACCCTTCAACCCCCTTATCCCAAGCATTTACCGCAAAACGAACATAATTTCCATCAAATAGTGCCAAACGAAATTTTTTGATGTTAAGGTGGTGTGATATTGGCGAAACCCAGGGAGAGTTGATAGACTTAATAATAAGTTGACCAGCTAATAAGCTGATATAAAATGCACTAAGTGCTAGCTAAACTATGTGGTGATGTTTCACGACCAGCCACTTTAGTTCAGCATCATAAGTCAACTGTTTTGTTCATTATTTACCCAGTACTCGGTCATTAAGTGTAGTTGCGTTAATCAACCTAGATTGCGATCCCGCAATTTTCCCAGTTGAGATAGCAATTTCTACCTGAGGATGGATGCTAACGGCTTTTTTTAGTATTATGAGTTGTGCGTCAGTTTGCTCAACTTTTAAAATAACGCCTCACTTGCACCGTTATCAGGTTTTGCACTGTTGTAGCAGGAATAACCACCAAGAGCTTCTTGCGGTTTAGCCTTTGCTAATGCTATTCGCAATAGTTCATCTATTCTGCTCTACCTTTGTGCTGCCAATATCTTTAGCCCAAATGATAGGTTGAATAATCTATCACTGTTACTGATTGTCTGTTTCAGTCAGGTAATAGTATTAGCGGCAACAGTCTATTATTTATGCACTAATTTTTTAATTAGTCTGCATATTTTTGTATTGGCAAATTTTCCTCAAAAGCCAATAAGTTACAAATAATCAGGTGTGAATTAATGACACTAAATTTTTGTAAAACTGTGCAAACTTTCAAGAAATTATCTGGTTTTATTCGTTAAATCTTTGAGTTTGTTGTTATACCTATAGTTATTGCCTACTCCCTTGCTGCATAGGCATTGCTCCTCACACAGCACCCGCCCTCCCCTAGAGAGTCCACTCATGCTCAAACTCTTCTTGCTGTCAGGATGGTTCCGCGTTCAACCATTTGTTAATTATCTTGTTATTGTGATGCTGATTGCTCCTTTAGTAGCAGCATCAGGTCACTCTACCTCCGCCAAACAATCAAAAATAGTCACAAAAATTGATTCCAAAGCCAGAGAATTAGACTCTGTGTCAGAGGAAACAGCTACTATTAGTGATAATGAACCCGATTTAGTAGAAAAATTAATCACATCTCAAATAAACTCCCTAACTGGAGAATATGACTCTGTGCCATTAGTCATGGCTAATATTGAAGAGCCGCAAATTTTACCAGCGGACAAATTTGACTCTTTAGTCGCAGATGATTATCTCTCAAGCAGCGATAAAGTGGCTAATGATTTATTAGCAGCAGTGGAACTCGCACCAATTCCAGATGTACATGGGAGTAATTTAAATTTAGGGCAAAAATTTAAAACTGCTAATAATCAGTCGTGGACACAAGAAGAGAATTTGCTCTCACAAGAAGAGTCTACAGCTAAATCATTGGCAGCAACTCCTAGAAAATTACAACCCCGGTTAACTCAAGAAGTACCAGTTGTTGAACAACCAGATGAAGCGCTAATAGCACAAGTAGATCCCATAGGTAGCCCTCATCCTATTCCCTGGCAATGGATTATGGCAACTCAGGAGGCTATTAGTGCTAATGGGGGTTCGGGAGTGCGTCATTATCGCAGCTTACCTGTGACTTCTCCTGATGGTAGGTATGTAGTTTATAGTCGGGTGCAACTAGAAGTAAGACCTGAAATGTATAACAGCACAGTCACTAGTGTAATGTTTGTTGAAGATACACAAACTAGGAAGTTGCGGGTAATGGCGACCACTGCTCCCCTAAGTGATCCTCTGTTAAATAGATACACTTCTCCAGCAGAACCAGTTAATAACATTCAGGATGGCAACATAGGGGTTTTAGTTCCTGTTAGCTGGTCGCAAAAAAGCGATCGCTTCTTAGCACGCAAGTTTGGAGGCAAGTTTAATACGGGCGATTCCACAGATCATGCAGTGATTTGGGATCGACAAAGAGATCACATTAATACCGTTGCGCCTCCTCGTGAAGAGCATGAGCATGAAAAGATAGCTGTGTTGCTAGGTTGGAGTAAGAACCGACCAGATCATGCACTGTTCCGGGCTGGCGAAATTGGAGAAGAAAACTGGCCTTTAGTGCAAGTTGCTAGTGATGGTAAGTCTTTAGATACAACAGATGCAGATCAGCCTATTACTTTCGGTCAAAAAGTTAAAGATATTTGGGCAGATCCACAAGTTGCTTATCGCTAGTGTACTGAAAATATTATCAACTCCCGTTGTCAAATCCAAAAACAACGGGATTTTTTGTCATCAGAGGCACTAATACCGCAAGTCGGAAGTCAAAAGTCAAAAAGCTTATTTTATAGGCTTTTCATTGATTTCAATTAGTATTCTGTGGCGTAAATAAACAGACCATTTGAAACCAATGTACGCAGGTCACCAGTAAGATGCGGGCAAGATGCCCGCGCCACAAGAGTTTAATTAAACCAATGTTTTAATTATTTAACTGTTAAATCTTTAGTTTCCAATAATATTTCCGCCAAATATTTACCAGTTACTAACGTTACTATGGTTGTTCGCTACTTTCTAATTCCGGTGTAGTTTCTTTGATCCGACGGATGGGCAAATTAGCAATTAATGCCGTAGTTCTTTGATTGCTTTCTAGAGAAAACTCTAAACCTTCTGTATCTATTTCTACATAGCGACAGACAACTTCGAGAATTTCTTTCCGCATCTTTTCTAGCCTTTGAGGGTCTAAATCAGCGCGGTCGTGGGCAATCACCAGTTGCAGACGACGTTTTACTTGATTGCGACTGTTGTCTGGACTACGCAAGAAAATTCGTTCTATAAGTTCAAGGATCATTGCCAATAGGTGTGCGGAGACTGGAACATAAGTTAAACAATCTTTGTCCACAACAACCTTCGCAGACGGGCGAAGATGCTGTCATGGGGTGAGTCAAGGTCTAAAAATTCGACCTTTTCTCCTTCCAATCTACGGGCAATATTATCAAAGGCTATGGCAGCTAAAGAGGGAGTGTCCCCTAATACTAAAGGTTCGCCGCGATTGGTAGAAACAATAACACGCTCGTCATCGGGGATTACCCCAATTAGAGGTATTGCTAGAAGTTCTTGAACATCTTGCACAGACATCATATCATTTGCCCGAACCATTGCAGGTCTGATACGGTTAATGATTAAATGAGCACGCTTAATCCCCTGTGCTTCTAGTAAACCTACTACTCGGTCAGCGTCACGAACTGCGGAAATTTCTGGTGTGGTGACAATCAGGGCTTCTTTGGCTGGCGCGATCGCATTTTTAAAGCCATTTTCAATACCAGCGGGACTATCAATAATCACATACTGATATTTTTGTGCCAGGGCATTCACCAGCAACTTCATTTGTTCAGGAGTGACGGCATCTTTAGAGCGGTTTTGGGCTGCTGGCAAGAGTACAAGGTTAGGTTGTCGCTTATCTTTTACCAAGGCCTGTTCTAATCGGCACTCCCTTGCTAGGACTTCCACCGCAGTATAAACGATGCGGTTTTCTAGACCTAGCAGCAAATCCAAATTTCTTAGACCAAAATCCGCATCAACTAAGGCAACTTGACGCCCAATTTTGGCTAAAGTCATGCCTAAATTTGCCGAAACTGTGGTTTTTCCCACCCCTCCTTTCCCGGAGGTAATCACAATAATGCGAGTCATGATAAGAGTTGCGCTCGATTAGGGTTCAGGAAATTATAATAAATACTTATGGCGCCTGATTGATCCTGGGTAAAAGATTTCGGGAAAAATCAGTAGCCCTAGCGATGCGAATTCCTTGGGGCGTAATATGCGCCACCTCTGGAAAAAACTGCAACGGTGATTTCTCTGGTGCCCTAGCTACAGCATCTGCGATCCGCAACTGGGTTGGTTCCATTTGCAAGGCCATAATCAGACACTCGCTATTGCCCCCGGCACCCGCATGGGCAATTCCACGTAAGCGACCCCATACTAGAATATCTCCTTCTGCCACTACGATACCACCTGGATTTAAATCTCCTAAAAGAATTACTGTACCGGGATGGCGAATTTCTACTCCAGAACGTACTGTCATTTCCAGATACAGGGCTTCTGCTTGGGTGGAAGCGGCTGCTGGGATCTGTGAACTTAGGGAGGTTATGGGTTGTAGTTGTTCTACAGAATAGCCAGATGTGACAGCGGCGATGGCAGTTTGTCGGCGGCTAGTAGCCACAGATTTTAATTGCAGTTGCACTTCGCTAAAGGCTTCGGCAAATTCTTGTAGTTGTCTGCTATCCAACAAACGGTCTTGGGCCAGCAAATGTACTGGTGTATTATCTACACGTAAGCGATCGCCTGCTCTTAAGCGAAACTTCAATTGTTGCCACATATCAGACCAAGCGAGTTCTGAGGCTGGTAATTGAGACTCTGTTGGTAAAATTACTAACAGTCTACCTGCCTCATTTTTAAACTGGACTTGAATATGGTTTTTTATTTTATTGTCGGCTTTGATTAACTCAGTAGAATTAATATCTAAAAGATGAGAACTTGATTCTAAACCCTCAACCAGATGTGTGGACTCTGGAACCGTAGGCACAGAATTTGACTCTACATTGGGGATCACTGCATTCGACTCGGCATTATCAGGGGGAGAATTTGATTGTAAATAAAGAAGAACAGAATTTAGCTCTGCATCCGGAATAATATCATTAGATTCTGTATCAGAAATAGCAAAATTTTGCTCCATATGATCATAAACGGTAGATTTTTGCTCTACATCCGCAGTGTGAGAGATTGACCCTGCATCGGGGAGTGCAGAATTTGACTCTAGATCGGGAATATTAGAATCAGAAGTCATGCAGCACCAGCCAAAATACAACAGATACTCTGAGTAATTACTAATATTCGATGAGTTGCCAAAGCAACCACATATTTCTACTATGTATTTTTAGTTAGTCTTTTGTAAACAGTCACCAATGCATCAGCATCGCCAACATTACCAGGAAACAGCACCACTGGCAAATTAGGAAACTGGGGATGTTCGGGAGTTGTGATTACCATTGAACAACCAGCTAATATTTGACCGAGTAATCGTGCCGAATTTAAAGCCAGTCCTGTACTTAAGACATCGTTTGACGTAATTCCACCTTTGCTAATCAAAAATCCGATATCATTGGGCAAACTTCGCACAATATCCATTAATAAATGGGAAACTTTCACCCCAAAATCTAATCGTGTCTTGACATCCTTAAAAGTTAGTTCCTGACGGCTAGTATAAACTACGGGTGTTTTCCCGGCTTGATGTGCCGCCTGTGTCTTTTCTGTGATTTCGGTTAACAATTTAGCGGGTTGATTGACTGGATCATCTAGTAAGCGCGCCACATCTATTTCGATCCCCGTCGTCCCTTCTACTTGTAATAGCGCCTCTAATTGCTGAGTCGTTTTCTTGACATGGGAACCCACAATGAACGCACCAGGTTTACCTTGACGCACATATTCTGCCATGTTTTCGGCAGCGATGGGCTGGGGAGGTAAGGCAGCCAAAGCCGTTAAAATACTAGCAGCACTACGAAATAAAAAGCGTTTTCCTTGACTGGCGGCTGTGAGTACATCTACTGCAAACAAGTTGAGATCAGCTTGGGTTTCACCATCTACCACTGCACACTGATTTCCACTAAGTTGTAATAACCGTTCTAAACTACCCCCACGGATATCATCAAGGACAAATCTGACTACTGATTCTGTACTAATACGCCCTTGAGTTTTTTCATTGACATACTTAGGTAAATAACTGTGATGGTAGCCGAACACTGAATCGCGGGCAAATTCGGTTTCATGTACTGGGGTAGGTACACCATCGATGATCAAGTAATGCACACTGTCAATGGTGATACGTCCACCCTCAAAAAATGCCGGTAATAAAAAATGAGCATCAAATGGCCCCAGTTCTTGGGCGATCGCATCGGTTTCAATGGGGTAATGTCCCCGTAATGTAGAATCAGAACGACTGACAATTAAGAAATCAGTAATATTTTCAGCGGCTAATGCCTGTTTTAAATTTTGGCAAACTTCTCTAGTCACCGATGTTGCTGACTCTGGAGGTAAAGACCTAGTATTTGTCAGCACAAAGAAAATGGGTGAATCATCTCGCAAGCCGATGCGTAAAGTTTCTACATCCCAGTGCATTAACAACAAGCAGCTATGAACTGTTTGTGATCCTGTCGGATCATCATCTAGGACAATAATTTTGGGTTTATTGCTCATAAATCAACGGTGACGACTGTCGTATCGAAAAATCTGTCTCAAATTTTCTGCAATTTTTTCATTTCTGCTTGCACATCCAAAGCAATCTGTAAAGATTGATTGAGAAGTTGAGCATATTCACTGGTCTGACTACTAAGTTGCAATGCTTGTAAATGAGCTAAATTATTGATAAATAAATCTTGGTTATTTGCCAGTAGTTTTTTATTATCTCGCAAAATACGTTCGCTTTTGAGTGCTACTACTAAATCTTCTCTAATCAGTTTGAGTGCCGCAATCACATTATCTCGGTCATTGAGACTACTTTGAGAATTACCCAATGTTGCCAATTGGTCATTAATGTCTATAGCTTGGACAACAGTATGATACTTATCGACTTCATCTAAAAGTACTGTCAGTCCGTGGGGACAGGTCAAATATTGCCATAGCGATCGCCCTACAAATATTACAGTTGGGACTAAAATTAGTAACAGGACTCCTAGTGTAATTGAAGAACCAATAGTTGGCAGAATAATTAAGGTATAAATAAAGCCAACCACTATGGGAGTTAAAGCCAAAGCTACCAACAGTTCATTAACCAAAAGCCCTAATCGCTTCTCGCTGTTTTTGATCATAGAAGGTCGGAAAACATCATCAGGGTCGAATCCTGTTAACCGTCTCAATTCACCTTTGCTAATTTCCAAACCCATTAAGTCCGGCTGCACAGCTAAATACTCCTATAAAAGCGCGATTTGCGTATTTATTTTAATCATGTTTGCCGAGAAAGCAATTGCATTGGTCATATCCCAATCTTAGATATGCTATTTTTATTAATTTTGCAAGATATTGGCGCCAAATGAAATGCGATCACTCTTAATTTTATTCTAATTTTTAAGCCTATAGCGCAGGTTAGTACAACAAAAATTCAAGAAAACTCTTATATAGAATTGAGATAATTTAAACCTAAAAAAATAGCCGCAATACTTCCTGTTACAGTGATTTCACCTTGATAAATTTTATCTAAAACTGATTCTATAGGAATTAAGACAATTTCAATATCTTCTGTAATATCTAATGTTTGCTCTCCATCCTTTTTTACATTTTCAGCTAAAAATAAATGTATTTGGTTAGTATCTTTAACCGGATTATCATATAAAGTAGCTAATTTAATAACTTTCTGAGATATATAACCAGTTTCTTCTTTCAGCTCTCTGATTGCTGCTGTTTCAGCATCTTCTTTAGTTGCGTCGAAACTCCCCGCAGGCAGTTCTAACAGAATTTCACTGACTCCATGCCTGTATTGACGTACAAAAATAATTTCTTGATTAACTGTAATTGGTAAGACTAAAGCAATTTCTGGTCGAACAATTACAAAAAAATCATCGATGATTTCCCCATTAGGCAATTCTATTTCATCTTGCCTGACTTGACACCAGAAATTATTTAAAACCATTTTAGAGGTTAATATATTCCATTTTTTGATGCTACTCATAAATAAAATCAGATAAAAACTTAGGCGAAAAAGTTATGAATGTAAAAAAGTATAACAGATACCTCAAATAATCTAAAATTTGCACTTACACTGTTTTTGCTCTAACGAAACATTGAGCATACTTATGCAATTAAAAGTAAAGTTATTTACTGTCAACAAACGATTTCCCTTAACAATTAGTCGTGGGACAACAGCACAGACGACAAATGTGTGGGTAAAAATCTTACAAGATGGGATTGAGGGCTGGGGTGAAGCATCACCATTTGGTGTAGGCAATACTTCCCAATCAACTGATACAACCACAACTCACTTACAGCAACTCGCATCAGTTTTAGAACCATTTCACCCGTTACAGCGCCAGCAAATTGAGGAAATTTTCACAAAACAGCAAATTCCTTCAGCTGTCAGGGCTGCTCTAGATATGGCAATGTATGACTGGCTAGGTAAGCGTGTAGGATTACCTATTTGGCAAATTTGGGGACTTAATCACCAGATAATAGTGCCGACTTCAGTGACAATTGGCATTAATTCACCAGCAGGAGCGAAAGCTAGGGCGCGAGACTGGTTACAATTTATGGATGTTCGCTTATTTAAAGTGAAATTAGGAAATCCCGATGGCATAGATGCAGATCAAAAAATGCTGTTAGCGGTTCGAGAAGAAGCACCAAATTTAGACTTATTTGTGGATGCCAACGGCGGTTGGAGTGAGGAAGATGCTGTATATATGTGTAATTGGCTAGCCGATTTAGGTATAAAGTATGTAGAACAGCCATTACCACGAGGGCAAGAAAAGAGTTTAGCTCAACTTAAAGAGCGATCGCCTCTGCCGATATTTGTGGATGAAAGTTGTTTTAATAGCTTTGATATTCCCCAGTTGGCTAATTACGTGGATGGGATTAATATCAAACTCATGAAATCAGGGGGACTAACCGAAGCCATGCGGATGGTACATACGGCGCGAGCCTATGGATTGCAAGTCATGTTTGGTTGTTATTCTGACAGTGCGCTAGCGAATACAGCCGCAGCACAACTCGCGCCATTAGCTGATTATTTAGATTTAGACAGTCACCTGAACTTAATTGATGACCCCTTCACGGGTGCATTAGTACAAGAAGGACGAGTTTTACCAAACGATTTACCGGGCTTGGGGGTACAACACAGTGCGTTTGCCACTTAATCAAAGAGTAGTAATTCTGTTACATGAAGGAATTAGTGGGACTCAGGGCAAAACGGGTCTATCACTTTTACGATACAGTGAGGCTCCGATAGTAGCAGTAATTGATCGTGAATCCGCTGGCAAATCTCTATCAGAAATAACTGGAATTAAGCGTGATGTGCCAATTGTGGCATCGTTAGCAGCAGCACTGGAGTATAAACCTGAAGTTTTGGTAATTGGCATTGCGCCCAAAGGTGGTGCTGTACCTGATGATTACTGGCTGGAAATTAAAAATGCTTTAGATGCTGGGATGTCTTTGGTAAATGGTTTACACACGCCATTGGCAAATAAGTCAGAGTTAAATGCATTGCTGAAACCAGGACAATTAATTTGGGATGTGCGAAAAGAACCAGGCAATTTAGAAATTGCTAGTGGGATGGCCCGTACCCTCCCCTGTCGGCGGGTGCTGACTGTGGGAACTGATATGGCCATCGGTAAAATGTCAACTAGTCTAGAACTACATTGGGCATCAAAACTGCGGGGCTGGCGTTCTAAATTTTTGGCTACAGGTCAAACTGGTGTGATGTTAGAAGGAGATGGCGTAGCTTTAGATGCAGTGCGAGTAGATTTTGCCGCCGGTGCTGTGGAACAGATAGTCATGCGTTATGGTAAAAACTACGACATTCTTCACGTAGAAGGACAAGGTTCACTGCTGCATCCTGGTTCAACAGCCACCTTACCCTTAATCCGTGGTTCCCAACCCACCCAACTCATTTTGGTACATCGGGCTGGACAAATTCATGTACGGAATCATCCCCATGTAGTAATTCCGTCTTTACCAAAAGTCATCAGAATGTATGAAGCTGTCGCTAGTGCAGGTGGAGCCTTTGGTGATGTGCCAGTGGTGGGTATAGCTTTGAACACAGCCCATTTAGATGAATTTGCTGCCCAAGAGGCGATCGCTCAAACTACAGCCGAAACAGGATTACCTTGCATCGATCCTGTGCGCTTTGGTGCTGGCGTCTTGTTAGATGCCGTGATGAAAAATTAGCGGCGCGCGTTGTGGCTAATTCAGTGGTCGTTAAAACCTTTGCCACAACGCCTGAAAGCTAAGGTGCAACTACAAAATTCACCAACTTCCCAGGAACCACAATCACCTTTTTAATCTCCTTATCCTGAATGTAGCGCTGGACTACTTCAGATTCACGGGCGTACTTTTCCAACTCGGCTTTATCTGCTTGTGCGGGAACCGGAATATCAGCACGCTTTTTGCCGTTAATTTGAATTACCAAGGTAATTTCATCAGCTACCAAAGCCGCCGAATCAAAAGATGGCCAAGTTTGAGTATGAATTGAGTCCTTGTTACCTAAAGAATGCCACAATTCATCAGCAATATGTGGTGCAAAAGGAGCCAGCATGATGACTAAAGTTTGAATACCTTCAGCATAAATCGGTGAATTTTTACAGTCAGCATCAGTGAGGGCGTTACTTAACTTCATCAATTCCGAAACCGCTGTATTGAATTGATATTCGTCTTCTAAGTCTTCTGTCACCGCTTGAATAGCCGTGTGAATTGCCCGCCGTAATTCTTTTTCGGACTTACTTAAATCAGCAAGTTGGGCTTGTTTACGTGATACCCCAGCAGCTGCATAATCTGTCACCAAGCGCCATACCCGATTCAAAAAGCGGAATTGCCCTTCTACATCGGCTTCATCCCACTCCAAATCTTTTTCTGGGGGGGCTTTGAATAAGATGAACATCCGCGCTGTGTCTACGCCGTATTTACTAATAACATCTTCTGGGGCCACACCATTGCCTTTAGATTTAGACATGGTGGCGTAAAGGCGTTGTAGCGGTTCACCCGTTTGGGGGTCACGGGGATCGGCTGGGTTAACCAAATTAGAAGGCACCCATTTATCTTTACCGCCCTTATTGGGGTTCATGTAAGTTAAACCCTGTACCATACCTTGAGTTAACAGGCGTTCAAAGGGTTCATCAAAGTTTAATAAGCCTCTATCCCGCAGAACTTTAGTAAAGAACCGCGAATACAGCAGGTGTAAAATCGCATGTTCAATACCACCCACATACTGATCTACAGGCATCCAGTCATTAGTTTTGCTGGGGTCGAATACTTGTTGCTCATTTTGGGCGTCAGGATACCGCAAGAAATACCACGAGGAATCAATAAAGGTATCCATTGTATCGGTTTCCCGTTGGGCGGGAGTGCCACAAGTGGGACAAGGTACATTTACCCAGCTTTCTAACTGAGACAAGGGTGAACCACCACGGCCGCTTAGTTCTATTTCTTCTGGTAACTCAACTGGCAAATCTTGGTCTGGGACTGGTACTATGCCACAGTTAGGACAGTGAATTACTGGTATGGGTGCGCCCCAATAACGTTGTCGAGAAATCAACCAATCCCGCAAGCGATACTGGATTCGCAGTTTGCCAAAACTTTGTTCTTCGGCATATTTAACTATGGCTTCTTTGGCATCTGTGGAAGTCATACCCGTAAAAGGCCCAGAATTAATCAAAATTCCTGGTTCAGTGTATGCCTCGTTGTAGTCAACTTGAATAACTGTGGTGATTTCATCAATTTCTGATGCTGGCGTTAGATCAAAATCTGCCACATCATCTGGAGAAGCAATGACAAACTCAATGGGTAAATCATAAACCTGGGCAAATTTAAAATCCCGCACATCATGAGCAGGTACACCCATGACTGCCCCAGTACCATATTCATACAGTACATAGTCGGCAATCCAAATTGGCACTTCTTCCCCTGTAAATGGGTTGATGACTTTGCCACCTGTAGGGATACCCCGCTTCGGTTTATCTTCGGCGGTACGTTCCAACTCACTTTGTTGGGAAACTTCTTGAATAAAGGCTTCTACTGGTGTTGTTTGGGCTTTGGTGGTAACAAGCTTAGTTAAGGGATGTTCTGGTGCTAATACTACATAGCTGACGCCATAAACTGTATCGGGGCGTGTAGTATACACAGCAATTTTTTCATCCATCCCCACAATGGGAAATTCTAAATACGCGCCTGTGGATTTACCAATCCAATTAGCCTGCATTAATTTGACTCGTTCTGGCCAACCTGTTAATTTTTCTAGGTCATTGAGCAATTCTTCGGCATAGTCAGTAATCTTTAAAAACCACTGCCGCAATAGTTTACGCTCAACTTTGGCCCCACTACGCCAAGAACATCCTTCGTTATCAACTTGCTCGTTGGCTAGTACAGTTTGGTCAATAGGGTCCCAGTTGACTGCTGCTTCTTTTTGGTAAGCCAACCCCGCTTGCCAAAATTGCAAAAAAATCCATTGTGTCCACTTGTAATAATCTGGTGAACAGGTGGCAACTTCGCTGTCCCAGTCAATGGATAAACCCAGACGTTGCAACTGCTGCCGCATTTGGGCAATGTTTTGATAAGTCCACTTTGCAGGAGGAACTCCTCGGTCAATGGCGGCATTTTCTGCTGGCAAACCAAAGGCATCCCAACCCATTGGGTGCAGCACCCTATACCCTTGCATTCGCTTAAGGCGAGCAATCACATCGGTAATTGTGTAATTACGGACGTGACCCATATGCAGGCTGCCTGACGGGTAAGGGAACATGGAAAGAGCGTAGAATTTAGGCTTGTTACTATTTACAGGGGTTTTATCTAAGCCAAGTTCTGACCATGTTTTTTGCCATTTTTCCTCAATTTCTGCTGGGTTATATCGGGAATCCACCGAGAATGCTCCTACTGGACTGTAATCGTGTCTGCCTCCATATTGTAGATGCTAGGCACTCTAATTAGGTTGGTGAAAAATGGTAATGATTAAATCAAATACAAAATTTCCTGGTTTAGTACGGGTTTTTGTGTATGGTACGCTCAAACCAGGTGAAGCTAATTATCAAAAATATTGTGCGGGCCAAGTGACGGATGTCAAAAGAGCCGTTACATTAGGTAAATTATTCGCTCTACCAATGGGTTATCCTGCCATGACGCCTGGAGGGGACTCTGTTCACGGATATCTACTGTCTTTTGCCGACTTAGGGATTTTAGATGCCTTGGACGATTTGGAAGACTACCAACCTGCTAGACAAATGTCAGCAAACTTATACTATCGCCAGCAGGTTGAGATATCTGATTTGCAAGAGCTATCACTTGGTAAAGCTTGGGCTTATTTTATGTCTTTAGAGCGCGTTTCCCAGCTAAAAGGTGTCGCCCTACTAGATGGCTGTTGGAGCAATGGCGATTAATTGATGTTCGGTTCAATTTCCCCTGGGAACAGCTGCTCCAGATTGATTGATTGTTCCGGAGAGACTATTTTCGCTTTAGGAATTTCTATTACCGGGTTATTTAAGGCCACCATTAAAGGTGAATTTGTGACTACAGGCGTCGTCATGCTTGGGGGAGCATTTACTGGTTGTTGTGCCATTTGCGCTCTGAATCCCCCTCCTGGCAATAGGCCAGAGACGGCACCGATCACCAAGGCTGCCACTGATACGCCTCCCATAGCCCAAATCGGTCGGGAACGACGACGCATACGTTTAAATACTTGCTGCGCTGTCACTTCTGGCGGCTCTGGGGCTGCGGGTACTGGGAAAGTCCGCAAGCCTTGCCGTAGCTTTAACAGCCGATTATACAAACGTTGCACTGAGGCATCATTTGCCAGCCATTCTTCTACTTGTCTACTTTCGGCGGCTGTGACCTCTCCATCGAGGTAAGCACTGAGTAACTCGAAGCGATCGCGCTTCACCATATCTATAGCACCCGTTAATTCTTTGGTATGCTGGCCTGTTCCATCTAACGAATCTGGCTGATTGTCTAAAGAGGAACGGTCATAAAATGGAGAATCAGTATTCATTTTAGCATTATTACCAATTCATACGCGGGTAAACACAGCGAGAAATTCTGACCTGAATAAGTCTATCAAATTTTTCCTGACTGTAGCAGAACTCTAAATCTGACATCAAAATTTTTAATCAATGGGGAAATTCTGCCATAGGGCAGAGTGAAGATGCTGTCAATTAGGAATCTAGATAATTTTGCAACTGAGTTTGCAATCTCGATCTAGCCCTGGCGATTCTGGATTTGACCGTCCCCAAGGAAACCCCGGTAATTTCGGCAATTTCTTCGTATGCCATACCTTCGATTTCTCTAAGGACGATGGTAGTCCGAAACACTTCTGGTAAATCCGCGATCGCTTCTCGCAATTGCTCGTAAAATTCTCTAGTTGTCAGTTCTTCCTCAGGGCCGGGAGTATCGCCTGCAATTTCCCAATCCATCTCGCCATCTTCTACCGCACGGGGAGCATCCAGTGATAGGGGACTGGCTACCCGCTTACGTTTACGCAACTCGTCATAAAACAAGTTGGTAGCAATCCGGCTTAACCAACCGCGAAATTTGGGTGGTTCTTGTAATCGATTAATATTCCGATACACGCGAATCCAAACTTCTTGAGCCAAATCGGCTCTGTCGGGCCAATCTGGAGCTAGGTGGTATAAAACTCGATCAACTTGAGATTGATAGCGGCGCAATAGCTCGGCAAACGCAGCACGTTCCGGGCGCAGTCCTACTTGACAGCGCAGAATTAGATCGTGGTTTGAGAGTTTGTCAACTTGCACCGATGCTTCTGGGTAACTTGCATCAACCGTTGACCAGGATACAGTAATCGATTGGCTCATAGATCGTACTGAACTTTAATTTCTCCCTTTCTATTAGACATCCTAATAGACACAATGTTCCTGGAGTAGTGCCGGATTCATGACTGGTACATTGAGGTATCAAAGTGGTAAACATGAATAACTAATACTAAGGTCTTTTTTGGCGTAATTCATTATTTAGCAGTCTTTTTAGCCATTATTTTTCCTGGCTGTAACTTAGCAATATTACGGATGTTTGTACAACTAACACTAACTGAACACTTACTATTGACAAAAACAAGAATATGTGGTCATCAGGTATTAAATTTTCTCGACAGACAACAGACATTTTACGCTTGTATGGACTGCCACACCAATTCTCAAACTGAGAAACTCCTTTATTGGCCGTGGTATTGGCTAAATATCAGTCTTCTGAGAGACAGACAACCGATGTTTTCGACTTTAGTTTTGAATGGTGAATTGGTGAAATGTGTGGCAAACCGCTGTATTTTTGTAGATGCGTAGGGGTCTTGCCGAGAGTGGCTAAAATTCTACTTCTTGTTAATATAGGCAGATGTAGCCATGAAAAAGGTTATTTTTCCGGTTTTTTAACTAAAATTGTCGTTGAATTTTCTGTCTCTTGCGGATTATGAACACCAGCATCACTTGTATTAAGTACACGGACTTGAACAAAGAAATTTAGGGAAAATGTAATTGTGACTGCTAGCAATAATTTTTCAAACATAACTTTTCTCTCACCCACACCGTTAATGATGGATTGTTGCCCTAGGAGTGTTCCTGTAAATAAAATTTTGTTGTCCCAGGAATTTTGTTGCCGAAATGTCCTGACAATCTTAGTTTGCCCAGGATCATCAACAGAGTTATAAGGGAACAGATAAGTAATTATAAATTCTTGATAATTTGCATGTACTCATTATTCAATTATTCCGCTGGGAATTTCAGGGATAAATAATAGGCGATGGCAATGGTAAGAAATGAATCTGTAGCGCGGATGGTCATGTTTCTCTGCTTTGGTACAGCCCTTTTCTCGCTAGCTGTCCATTGGCGCATTACTGCAACCCAAGGACAATTTGAGCAGCCTGCTGCTGCCGCAGGAAACCGCTATGAGGGAATTGATGAGAATCTAGAAGCAACTTCTCTTGGCGCGTCTACACCCAGTAAATCAACTTTTAATAAAACTACCTCGAACAACACTACCCCTAACCTGTCGGCCACAGCCAGCCAAAATCCAGGATCTTCTGAGTTATTGCCCAAAATACGCTCAGTTATTCCCGGACTAAGACAAAATTCCCAAACTTCTCCCATAGAAGTGGTGGTAAATTTAAGCGATCGCCGCACTTATGTTTATCAGAGAGATCAAGTTATAGCCAGCTATCCTATTGCTATAGGCAAAACAGGCTGGGAAACTCCTACTGGTTCTTTCCGGGTGACGAATATGCAACACGATCCCATTTGGCGTCATCCCATTACTGGCAAAATATTTCCATCTGGTGCTGATAGTCCTTTAGGAGAACGCTGGATTGGTTTTTGGTCAGATGGTCGCAATGAAATTGGCTTTCACGGCACACCAGATACGCACCTCTTGGGCGCTGCTATCTCTCATGGCTGTTTGAGAATGCGTAATGAAGATGTCCGCTTATTGTATGAACAGGTGGGAGTTGGCACACTTGTGTCAGTGCGTGACTAAAAATTTGTAGAGACGCAGCAATGCTCCGTCTCTACGCTAGATTATTTAGGCAGGAAACTTGAGTTCCTAGTAGTCATTAAATTAAAACTTTTGCTCAAAGCTAGGTGCATAGACTTGGAGTAGGGTACTTACTTGACGCAACACTTCATTGCCAGTGCTTTTACCTACTACGGGTGTTCTATTATCGTTGGGTTGGTCGAGGTTACGTCCGATAGACTCGCTAATTTGCTGCGAAATTAATTCTTGCAATTCTGCCTTGGCACGTAAGCGCTGGTAACTAGCACCTTCTTCTGTAGTGGCATACAAAGGCGGCAAACGGTTGAGGGCATAAGCCGCTATATCCCCGACATCCAGAGAGCTTTCACTAGTAGCTTCAATTTCTGCTACTCTGGCGATCGCCTCAGTTAATACCAATTCTTCCATGACGTTAATGAATTGTTTACGAGGTACCGCCACAACCTCACCGGTCAATAATGCCCCCATCAATCGATCTAGCGCCATGTACTCCTCAATTGAGAGTTCTGATGCATTATCGCAAATTCGACCAACTTCTGCTTCCATTACTGGTGTCAGATAACCATCCTGGAGGGCTTGTTCTACAATTTTTTCAATACTCATAAGGCTCATTATCTTTACACTAGCCTAGCAAGGTAGGGACGGTAACAATTCAATTCACTTTGCTTAATAAGCAGACAAAAAAATACAAGTTATGCACAGAGACAATTAATGCCGTCTCTACTAATTCAATGCACTAAATCTCCAGGGTACTGGATCAACACTTTGTCCGTTAACATACAAGCCCCAGTGTAAATGAGGCCCTGTTGAGGCACCTGTGGAACCAACTGTGCCAACTAATTGACCAGCTTTGACGACATCACCTTCTTTGACTTTAATGTCTCTCAGGTGCAGCAAAATACTGGTTACTCCTTGTCCGTGGTCAATACCAACTGTGTTGCCGTGAACCCGGAAACCATCGGATACCCTACCAACTAAGGCAACTGTACCAGCAGCCGGGGCAACTACGGGTGAACCCGCAGCACCAGCGTAGTCAACGCCACGATGGAAGTAGTTCTCTGCAAATTTACCATTATAGTAGCGACGTACACCATAGATGGTAGTAATTCTGCCGCCATTGGGTTTCAGGAATGAACCATTCCAATACTTTTGCGGTGTTTGTAACTCTTTAAAAGCTGCTACCCGCTGGAGTTCATGTTCAGTTGCTTTCACCCCGGCTCGTCCTGGAGGTAAATTAATGCGTTGTAAAGGAAACGTGCGATTACGCAAATTTACTGCCAAGTTTTGCGCTTGACCTCCACCGGAAATTTTCAGGGTTTTAGTTCCCGGTTTATCAAGTGGAGTCGTTGGTATTAACGCCCGATATCTATTAGGGGCAACGGGGAATGCCGGATAAGTTTGGTCACCAATAGCCACAGAGGGAGTACCAACATTGTCTGGATTATCAACATTAATGACCACAGACAGTGTATCCCCCAATTGAGGATTACTGGGAGTTACCTGCGCTTGCAAAGCATTTGCAGGCAAATTCAAAACGACAACCAAGACCGATACCAATATACCAATGAATAAGTAGGTTATTGAGCGAAAGTGCTTTGGGGCTTGGAAACCCAAAGAAGGCAACTGTTGAGGAAGATTTCTGGTGTGATTCTCGATAGTCATAGAGCTATAAATCAAGGCCTTGCTTCTGGTGACAAACAGACTAGTTTATGTAAAGTGATGTTTCCCAACCGCAGCAGATGTTTTTGAATACAGGAAATGATACTAAGTATTGTCAAGCAATATTCTGGTGACCAAACCATACTAAATTTAATCTAGAAAATGGCCAAGGGGAATTATCGTATCTGAACAATTAGAGCAGATGCAAAGCATATTTTGGTCAATTGTGCCATTAAAGAAATAATGGTAAGATTATTTGCCTCTTAGCTTAACCGATACATCTTGGTACTCCAAGTTTCAAACCGCAAACTTTAAAATTTGTATCAAAAAGTCAAAAAATAAATTACTGAGCCGCAATAAAAATTCATAGGTGGAAACGCGCCTCAGGAAAAGGGAAAAGGGTTAAAAGTCTATGGGTGGTAGGTTTTGATGATCTATTGATTTTTTCAGGTACGGGGTAAGTCAGTCAGGGGGAATAAATCAACTTATGTTAAGCAATGTCAAATTATTTTCTAGTTAGCGGCTTTAGTGCTTTTTTTTAGGCGGTACCTACAGGAGATAGAGAGGACTAAAGTCCTCACTACAAACCGTTAATTATTTATGCTTTTTAGATTTGTGCTTTTACGGGAGCAGTATCGACGAGTTTGCCATCTTCCATTTGCACAATTCGGTCAGCAATGTCCAAAATGCGATAATCATGAGTCACCATGAGGATGGTGCAACCTTGTTCTTGAGCTAGTTTGTGCATTAAGTTGACCACATCACGACCTGACTGACTGTCAAGGGCGGCGGTAGGTTCATCTGCTAAGACAATGGGAGGATGACTAACTAAAGCGCGGGCGATCGCTACTCGTTGTTTTTGTCCGCCGGAAAGATTGTCAGGATAATAATGGAGATGATTTCCTAAGCCTACTTGCTCTAACATCAAGGCTGAACGAGCTTGCATTTCTCGTAAGCCAATATGCTGATGCAGTTCTAAGCCCATTCTGACATTTTGCAGTGCTGTCAAACTACCATGCAGATTATGTGCTTGAAAAATATAACCGTTACGTTTGCGTGCCTGTACTAGTTGCTCTGTACTAGCTCCGCAAAATTCTCTTGTCAAAACGCGCAAACTACCAGATTGAGGAGAACGCAAAGCACCCACTAAAGTCAGTAGGGTAGTTTTCCCAGAACCAGAAGGCCCAGTCAAAATAATAATTTCGCCAGATCGAATCTCCAGGTTAATGTTAAATAAAACTTGCCTACGCAGTGAACCTTGCCCAAAGTAGTGGTCGAGATTTTGAATGGAAATAACTGGAACCATTGCAATTTTAAATTTTAGATGTGAGATTTTAAATTTCGCAGATGCCCCATGGTCTAAAACATATCAGCAGGGTCAGCCGATCGCAGTTTACGAGTAGCGATCGCTCCAGAAATAGAACACATGATAATAGTTAAAACTAATACCTGTAATCCCCGTAATACTGTCATATACATCGGCAAATTTGTGGCAGTGCGTGTCATTTGGTAAAGTCCCAAAGATACTGCTACGCCGGGAATAAAGCCCAATGCCGCCAAAATCAATGCTTGTTCAAAGACCACACTTAACATATAATAATTGCGATATCCCAAGGCTTTGAAGGTGGCATATTCTCTGACATGGGCATTGACATCGGTGGAGAGAACTTGATACACGAGAATGACTCCCACAGCAAACCCCATCGATACACCAAGGCTGAAAATGAACCCAATGGGTGAGTTGGTGCGCCAAAAATTGTTTTCAAATTCAATAAATTCTGCGTGGGTCATGACTTTGACATCATCTCGCAGGTAGGCTTGGAGGGCGATCGCTACCTTTTTGGGGTCATGGCCTGGTTTTACTTTGATTAAACCTAGACTAATACTACTGGAGGGGCGTCGGGGAAATAGTCTTAAAAAGTTCTGATCACTGGTCATCAAACTACCATCAGAACCAAAAGAAGCGCCAACGGTGAATAAACCACTAATGGTAATGGTGCGTCCTTCGATTTCGGTGGTCAGTTTTTTGCCTTGATCTATTTGGGCGATGGCCTTGTGATATTCGCCTCTAGCACTACGGTCAAATAAGACGGTATCTGGCAGTTTGATGGACTGTAATTGTTGGTTAACATCCGGTAGATCAAAAACTGGCTTATCTGGATTGAAGCCGATTACTTGCACAGATGTTTGGCGGCGCGTTTGGGGATTTTTCCAGATGATGTTATTAACATACATTGCCTCTGCTGAGTTCACCCCCGGAATATCCATTGCCTGATACAGTCGCCGACGGGAAAACGTGGGCATATTTTGGAGGCTACGAGCTTGGGGACTTGTCAGAACAATATCTGCTTGCAAACTGCGATGCAGTCTAGTGTTACTGTCGTATAATGCAGTTTGAAAACCTATCTGCATAAACATCAAAACATCCGCAAAAGCAATTCCGGAAATTGCCACCAGCAAACGACTTTTTTCGTGACTTAGCTGTAGCCATCCTAGAGGTGTTCGCCGTCGCAGTTGTTTGATTAGACCCATCATACGTAGTGCTAAGTGTTCGGTAAGTGTAAAAGTAAATTGCAGATTTGCACCCAGAAATTTGATGCCCTCGCCACCGTCAGCACCAGAGAAAACATAAATGTCACTGAATTGAGATTTCGTCTACAGTTGAATGACTGTCTTGACTTGCATATTCGTTAAGTTGGCAGCTTTCTGGCTGGAAATTTCATCTAGTCGAATATTCACCTCGACTACTCTGTTATCAATATTGCTGGCAGGGTCAGTGTTAATGACATTCTGCCGACGCACTTGTAAGGCTTTGCGCTCTACTGTACCTTGCAATTCAATGGGGAGAAAATCACCAAATATTTGCACTTTCTGCCCTGGAGATACTTTGTTAATATCGCTTTCGTAAACCTCGGCAATGACATACATTTCGTCGGTTTGACCAATATCAGCAATCCCATCATTAGAGATTAATTCTCCTGGACGGGTATGGATTTCAAAAACCTGACCATCTTGAGGCGATCGCACATAAGCTTGTTGCAAATTGACTTGTGTCCGTTTCATGGCGGCGATCGCTCGATTGATTTCGGCTTTGGCAGCTTCTACATCAACTTGCGGTACCTCAGAAATCCGCTCAAGTGTGGCTCTAGCTTCGTTAATTTGTTGCTGGCCGCTTGTCTGGATACGATTTAACTGGGCTTGTGCCTCTTGAAGATTTTTCCTGGTTGTTTCTAGAGTTAAGCGCTTGCTGTCTCTTTGGGAGGCAGATATGGCTCCTGCTTGATACAACACCTGATAGCGTTCATCTTCTGCTTGGGCGTTACGCACTTCGGCTTGTAATCGGTCAACAGTTGCCTCCTGGGCAGCTATATCACCTTGACGTTCTGCTTCTAAACGCGCAATTGTGGCTTGTTGTGCAGCAATTTCTCCCCGTTGCGCGCCTGCTTGAATACGGTTGAGATTTGCCTGCTCCACTTTCACTTGTTCTTGAGCCTCTTGGAAGGCGGCTTCCCCACTGCTGCGGCTGTCGAGAATTGCTATTACCTGTCCTGCTTTGACTTTATCTCCCTCCCTCACCAAAAGTTGCTCGACACGGCTACCTTCAGAAGAGGCGGTAGCAGAAAGTTTAATTACTTTCCCCTTTGGCTCAATCCGACCTAGGGCTGTTACCGTTTTTAGCTCAGGGATGAGTGCTGCTGGTGCTTGTGCCTGTTGGTTAGCTGTATTTTGAAATTTTAAAACGGTATAAACACTACTGCCAACAACAGTCAAAGATACAATGACAGCGATAAAAAAGGGCGGACGCAGTATTGATTGCGGAGATATTGATCTGTCTAGCTTTGAGTTTTGCACGATAGCATACCTTTGAAGCAATTCCAAATACGCTGATTTAAATGAAACAAAAATTGAATTTTGGTAAATGTCCCGCCTAACTCTCTTTTATCACTCAAAAGAGAAAAAAATCTCATGATTGTCCTGAATTTTAGACATAATCATGGGTTGTGAGTAGATGCATGGGGAACTAATTGTAAGTATCGCAACGTGATTTTTCATTTACATTTAAAGGCTGATGTTGCGAAAATACGTAATTAATTAGAAGTGATTGCTACAGCTACTTTTAAGATGCTCAACAGAATGATCGGTAGACTACAAAACTAAACTGTATAGTTCTATAATAGAATTATACTAAACCGAGTAGTTTAGTCAAGTGATCGGTGGAAAGTGGTGATATTGGGAGATGGAGTGAAATTATTTTCCCCACGACCAATGAATAAAAAATAAGGATGATTTGAAAATGGCACGCTCAAAAGCTGGGGAAATCGACCGCTCAAGTTCAGCAGATAAAATGGAACAGATTTTGCAAGGAGCAATGCAGGAGTTTTTATCTAATGGCTATGCTGCTACTAGTATGGATCGGGTTGCGGAAGCGGCGGGGGTTTCTAAGGCAACGGTATATAGCCATTTTCAAGATAAAGAAAGACTTTTTAAGGAACTGATAGAAAAACTGGCTAGAAAGCGATTTCACTCAATTTTGGGGACACAACCCCTGAAGGGAGAACCCTATATTGTCCTGCGACGGTTAGCAGCAACGGCGTTGGATCAGATGGTCAATGACCGGGAATATCAGTCATTTGAACGGTTGTTAATGGGAGAGTCGGCGCGATTTCCGGAATTAGCGCAGGTGTTTATTTACAGCATTGCCAAACCAGCGATTGAGACTATCAGTAAATATTTAGCTTCTTGTCCTGAATTGAAGATACCTGACCCAGAAGCAACAGCGAGGATTCTCATTGGGTCGTTAGTGCATTTTGTGATTACGCAAGAGATTATGCATGGTAAAGAGATTATGCCAATGGAGAGCGATCGCTTGATCGATGCTTTGACATATTTGATTGTCAATTGTGCTGTAGAGTAAACTGTCCTGACAGACATGATGCTATGGTGAAAAATCCCAACTTCACGGAGGAATAATGACTAAGGAATGTGGATTTAATAAAATACAGAACCTCACCCCCAACCCCTCTCCTTG